>JAYSPO010000655.1:0-8294 GCA_043722015.1 Candidatus Kuenenia sp.
ACCTCCTGTCGGGCTGTCAGATTCCAGAATGGTGAGTGCGCATGTACGTACAATGGAAGTCTAATAATGGAACCCAAGTGGCATTCTCGCTCATAATTGCAGTGCCGATTCCCAATAACTAAGCGGGCCATTGATGTAAAACGGGATCGCCCTGAACCCCAACGGGGTTCCACAACTTTCGATGGTTGAACGGAAACATACAGAGGCGATGTGGAACCCCGTTGGGGTCCAACGGATTTTGTATGGGTTTTCCTGGGGTGCGCCGTTGCCACGGCGACCCCAGGCTTTGTTGTAAAACCCCGTTGGGGTTGAGTACGCATGGAAAACATGTGGGTAACGACAAGGCATGAAGCCGGATGGGGAACACTGGATTCGGTTCAGCAAACAATTCGCTCAGGAATTCAAATCTTCAACTCCAGACACAGCATCAATACAAAATTCAGAATCCCGCCGTCTTTCGACGGACTGGACAGATCGCACCCGTTCTGAATGGTCTTCGCCGAACTGAATTAATGTCAATTGAACAGGAAGAATTCAAATGCAGCCTGACAAATTGTCAAGGGTCGTGGAGGTTTTGCGGCGGCGGCGATGGCTGGCGATTCTGATTGCCGTGCATCTGCCGTTTATGGTCGGCTATCTACGCGGACTTTGGTGGCATACGCACTATCAGTTCTTCCCATTTGCGATCGGTGCGTTCGTATGGATGTTTGCCACACGACGAAGCGGCGAGCCCGAACAGTGGACATGGCCGATAAAAATCCTGATCGCGGTCGATGTTGTTTGTCTGGCCGCGCAGGGTTACCAGTATTCACCGTGGTTGGCTGCTGTAGGACTCGTCGCATTACTCACGGCGTGGTGTTTCGCAAGCCGGGACACCGGTTATGACCGACGGTTGACATCCCTTGCCCTGCTGCCGCTGCTGGTCGTCCGTCTGCCCTTGATGTATGACGAGCAGTTGATTCACTGGCTGCAGCGATTGACCACGTCATTTGCCAGCAGCGTCATGCATCGGCTGGAGATGCTGCACTTTCGCGAAGGAAATGTTCTGCAGTTCCCTGGCAAGAGCTTCATGGTGGAAGAAGCCTGCAGCGGGGTTCAGTCACTGTTCACAATCCTGTTCCTTGCCGCCCTGGTCATTTGCCTGAAGCGACGATCAGTGATTCATGGGACTGTGTTGTTGGCGGCCGGGTTTTTCTTCGCCGGGGTTATGAACACTCTGAGGGTGTTTTCCGTCGCGTTTGCATGGGATAAATATGCGACCGATCTGTCCAGCGGGATCTCCCACGATGTGCTGGGTTACATTTGCCTGGCGGTGGCCGCGTTGATGCTGATGAGTGCTGATGCATTCCTGGGATTTTTGTCCGATCCAGTTATGAATCCGTTTCAGCCAGAGGCTGCCGATCAGTTCTTCCAGAATCCTCTTATTCGACTGTGGAATCGGCTGGTGGCTGTTGTGCCGTCATCGACCGGCAGCAAGGCAATCCACTCTACGCAGGCTTCCACGAGACAAGACAGTGATCGGGGTTCCGACGCGGAACATCCTGAGTATCTCTCATCGCGTGAGTTGCTGAAACCTCGATATTGGTTCCGCTTTGGTTTTGAATTGCTGGAATGCTGGCATCATTCCCGGTCCTTTGGTCAATTGGTGGCCGGCATGCCGTTCCTGGTGGCGACTGTCGGATTTTTTTTTCTGATTGGGTGGCTGAGGCACGCATCGGACGCTCCGATCATTGCGGCCTGCGAGAATGCGTTTAACACAGCCTCGGGGGATGATCAGGAAACGAAGCGGGAAATTTATCTTAGGGCCCTCAATAGTCTGCGTCCTCTTGACTTCCGATATCGATTTCGCCTTGGTGAGTATCTGTTCAAGCAAGGGCGGAAGAACGAGGGGCTCAGCGAAATCGTCCGCCTGGC
This sequence comes from Candidatus Kuenenia sp., assembly GCA_043722015.1. GTDB lineage: Bacteria > Planctomycetota > Planctomycetia > Planctomycetales > Planctomycetaceae > SXXK01. The sequence goes on from JAYSPO010000655.1 coordinate 1,915, forward strand.
GCCTGAGACCGGTGTCGGCCATGCTGACGCCCGCATGTGGCTTGTGAGGCAGTCCATGCAGCCGGAGCCTGTTCAGCCTTTGTCGCTGGATCAAATCGAGAAACAACTGCACGCTGTTGTGCAGCAGGTCCCGACGCAGATTGAGGCACACCAGCTGCTGGCGCAGTTGTACGCAGAACGCGGTGAGTGGAATCTGGCGGAAGAGCACCTGTCTCATGCCGCGAGCATCAGCCCTGAGTTGAATCTTGCTCTGGCACGCCTCAGGAAACGCCGGAACACCAGTCCCAATGATCTTCTGATCGCCGCCCAGCGGGCTGTGGTGACTCTGAGGGAGCAATTGGAGAAGAATCGTGCAAACTCCAACTTGCGCGTGGAACTGGCGGAGGCCATGGTCCTGGCGGGCCGAGAGGCGTCGGGACGGGAAGTTCTGGTTTCCGGGTTGATGCAGCAAAAGGATGATCCAGTACTGACACACGCGCTCAGCGAGTTTGATCTGATGATAGTCGATCGCCAACTCACAGAGTCTTCCCTGAATCGTGATGTCAGTGTTCCCGTTGTTGCGGCCGCGCTGGAACGCGATCCTTCAAATGTGATTGCCGTTCAGATGCTGGTGCGATTGCAGTCCATGGGAGCGGAGATTTCCGGCGTGTCGTTGCAGATGGCCGTTGACTACTGGCAAAAAGAAATCAAAGAAACGCCTGATGACAAATCCAGAATTCTTCTGAGTCAGATCCTCCTGCTCAGTGGCGATCCAGAGAACGCCGCCGAGACGATGCAACCAGCCCTCGATCAGCACCCTGAGCTCCGTCTGAACTTTGCCCGACTTCTGAAACAAAGCGGAAAAACAGAAAAGTCCGCTAACCTGCTGAATGTGCTGATCAGGGAATCTCAAAGCCGATTGGAACAGGATCCCAAAGATACGGCGGCAGCGACGCAGTTGGGCGAAGCTCTGCTGGTTCTCGGTCGCCCTGAAGATGCCAGACAGCTCTTGATCACTTTCGCCGATGATCCAGCTACAAGTCGGATTCCGACGGACGCGGGACTGGCAGCGCTGTACGGTTGGGCTTGTCTTGGCTGCTACGACAGTCTGACCGAGTCCAATGTTGAACTGCGAAGACCGACCGACGCCGGATCGATTTCAACCCCAGCCGCGATCGCCGACTCCACCGCATCGGACAGTGAACCACAGATCGCAACCAATGTCGCGGACGCCTCACCATCGCGGGTTGAGAGCCAGGAGCCAGCCGTGCTGCTGGTGCTGGGACTGTTGGCGGACGCGGTTGCATGCCGGTCAACCACCAATCAGGCGATTGATCGGATTTCCAGACTCAGTCTCTCATCCCATCCGGCAGCGGACGGCGCCGAAAGCCTTGTCCGACAGCTTCGACTGGAAGGACCCTACGGAGGCCAGGTGCTCAACCTGCTTGGCATGCACGCCCTGCTGATGAACCGTCTTGGCAAAGCAACATCCTACCTGGAACTGGCAAACATTCAGACTCGGGGCCGTGACCCGATGATCCTGAACAATCTGGCACTTGCAATTATTCGAAGCGATGAAGGCTCGAAGGGCAAGGCGCTGGAGCGGGCGAATGAAACGCTCGCGCTGCTTCCGGATCACCCGGACGCACTGGCCACACGCGGTGAAATCTATGTCGCCATGAAACGCTGGCCAGAAGCGATTGCAGACCTCACAGAATCCCTGAAACTTCGAGGCAAGAATGCAGAAGTGCATCGACTGCTTGAGAAAGCCTATACAGGACTGCCCGATCCTCAAATGGCTGAAGAACATCGCCAAAGAGCGACAGAGTTGGAGGCTTGTGAAGTCGCTGACCTGAAGACGCGAACCGGTTCGCTCTGAATCGATTTGCGGGCGACGGCAACCCTTGCCATGAATTCGGTGTCGGTCCAATCGTTTAACGGCAAGCCGCAGGCGTCGGCGCATGGTTTCGCAGTCGCCTGCGGCTTGCCGTTAAACGAAAATGCCAACCGCACAAATTCACAAACTGGCCTGCTGTGGCGGTGGAGGCTGTAACCCTTGTAAAACGTGTAGCGGGTTGTAGAATTGAGCCGGTAGAATTGCACGTCGGGTTTCAGAAGGTGGCAGTTCGATGAATAAGCACAATTCTCGTCAGACGCTCGTTCACAACAACCCCGGAACGTCACTGCTTGATGGCAACGATGCCACGCAGATGATGCCCTTCGAGATCGAGGATCGTGTCGCCGCGACAGCCGAGGGCCTGACATCTTCTGCAGAGTCCTCTGGTAATTCCGTTCCGATGCCTTTTGTCAGAGACGCCGCCGAATGGACGTTGGAGTATCTGCTGCTCGGGGATCTCACAGATCTTCTGAGTGAAGATTACGACGAAGAGAATCGCAAGTGGATTCTGGTGGTGCTCGAGGGCTTGCTCGATGCGATTCCCGCTGAAAAGAGAAGAGAACGCTTCAGTAAACTCCGCGCGACGTACCCTGATTCTCCGGGAATGTTGAAATCCCTGGACCAGCTGGAATATGAACACGACGCGATGATCTATCAATTGCGGAGGCTGAGAAATCGAGTCGCCTGGCGGCTGTCGCTGTTGGATGTCGTGGCCGCCGAAGTTGTCCTGGACCTCAAACGGTGGTTAGTGACATTTCAGAATTTCTGTCAGCGCGAACATCGCCTGGACTTCTTTGAAGAGGTCGCTGTCAGCAGTGAATGATAAAACTGGTAGGTAGCAGAATTGTCACCAATTCTGCTGCAGACAGTCCCGATCTCGATGTTCACCTGGTTTAAGACACTGACATTCATGGCCACTGTGCGAATTCTGCAACTTACCGATCTGCATGTGTTCAAGGATCCGGAAGTGTGTCTGAAAGGAATCCCGACACGGGAGCTTCTGGAAGATGTGGTGCGGAATATCGGCGAGTCAGGGCTGACGTTCGATTATGTGGTTGTGACCGGTGATCATACGCACGACGAGTTACCGCAGAGTTATCAGGCGGTGCGGCGAATTTTGAGTCCGTGGCTGGATCGGTTGTGGCAGGTGCCGGGGAATCATGATGATCGGACGGTGTTGAGATCCGTCTTCGGCGATCGCGTCAGCGGTGTGGGGCAGGATCGAATTACGTTTGCATTCAACGCCGGCAGATGGTTGTGTCTGGGGGTTGATACTCACGTTCCAGGTGCTGTGCCGGGAAGAATTGAATCCGACCAGATTGATTGGGTTCGGCAGCAGATTCAGTCGGCGAATCCTGATCACGTTGCGTTATTCATGCATCATCCGCCGGTCGATGTTGGAAGCCAGTGGATGGATCCGATCGGATTATCCGGAAAGGAACTGCTGCATGAATTGTTCAATTCAGATCGTCGCATCGAACTGGTCTGCTGCGGTCATGTGCATCACGAATTCAGCAGTCAGGTTGGCAACGCGAAAATCTTCACGACGCCGGCAACGGGACTTCAATTCAGTCCGGCGGGCAGTCAGCCCACATTTGTGGCCGCACCGCCGGGTTATCGGGTGATTGAATTGACGGACGATGGTTTTTCCACGACCGTGTGCCGACTTCCTGTAACGCGATTTTCGCCAGTCACCTGATTTTCGGAGAATGGAATGCTGATTTTTGACGCGCACCTCGACCTTGCCCTGAATGGCGTGGACTGGAATCGTGACCTGCGCTGTGATGTCTTGGAACTGCGCGCTCAGGAAAGAGCGCTGGGAATGAAGGATCCTGGCCGCGGCGGCTGTACGCTCAGTTTTCCCGAATTGCGGCGAGGTGAAATTGGTGTCTGTCTTTCGACACTGCTGGCGCGGCAGGAACGCGAAATCAATCACAGCTTTGGCTGGACTTCACCGGCCACCTGCTACGCGATGGCCCACGCGCATCTGGCATGGCACAGGGCGATGGAGCGCGCCGGATATCTGCGTGGGATCCGCACCCGCTCCGATCTGGAATCACATTTTCAGGACTGCGAAAAGAATCCGGATATCACGCCGCTGGGTTTCATTCAGACGATGGAGGGTGCCGACCCATTGTTGATGCCGGATACGGTGGATGAATTCCACCAGCATGGCCTGCGGGCGATCGGTTTAACGCATTATGGCCCGAATCGTTACGGAGGCGGGACGTTGTCTGAAGTGGGGCTCGCGGTTGATGCAATCCCGTTATTGAAGCGAATCAGTGAACTCGGGATGACCGTCGATATGACACACCTGTCGGACGTGGCGTTCTGGCAGGTGCTGGATCGATTCGACGGTCGGATTCATGCGAGTCATCAGAATTCCAGGCGGCTGGCACCATGGCAGCGTCAGTTTTCGGATGAGCAGTACAAAGCTGTGATTGAACGCAACGGCGTGATCGGGATGGCGCTGGATGTGATCATGCTGCAGCCTGGTTACGTGCGGCATGTGAGCGAAGTGACGGTAACGATGGACCGCGTGGCCGAGAACATCGATATCGTGTGCCAACTCGCCGGCAATACACGGCATGTGGGCATCGGCAGCGATCTGGACGGCGGCTTTGGCGTCGAACAAACACCCTCAGATCTGGATCGCATTTCCGACCTGCAGCGGATTCCGGATCTGCTCCGGAAACGTGGCTATGTTGAAGCGGATATCTCAGGCATCATGCACGGCAACTGGCGACGATTCTTTTCCGAAGTCCTGCCGGAATAACTGCCGTTCACACGCCGCGCAGTCATGAATGAGACATTTGGCGAGCGGCATGCGTCAGCTTGCCGGTATAAAAGCGAGGTACAGGAGGGCTTACGCCGCTCCGCTCGCCGGACCCATTTCCGGTCGCGCGAAGTTTCTCTGTTCTGAAGACAGCTTTCGATGTGTTCAGACAAAACGCAGGTTCTGCCGGATCATACAAACGGGCAGACGGACGGATTCCGGGAAGGAGTCAAGTCTACCAGTTTGTTCCAACAGCTTGGCGCGCTTTGATCGTACAGTGATTTTATCACGATCGACTCCATGGCGAGTCGCCGGCAACGGAATCACGGGTCAGAAAAGGCGGACATCGTCATGGAACAACAGGACGCTGAGCCCCCGCTGCGCGCGACGCACGGTTGGCGTACATGGATAATACTCATCGCGATGATCGCCCTCGCGGATGTGACGTTGTATCGATCCCTGGGCTATGCGGGTCCGGCCTTATTCTTTCCGGTCGCAGTCGCGTTGCTGTTGTTCGGACGCAGCAGGATTGAGTGGAATAGAACGTTGATCGTCGTGATCAGCCTGCTGATACTGCTGTCGGCGAGCATTCTCTGGGCGGGTGGATTCGGTCAGATCATGGCAGCTGTCTGGCTGCTGATCGCTGCCAATCTGGCGGCGCAGGGTATGATGCCGTATTTACTGGAATCCACCGTTGCGCTGGCGGCGACTGTGCCGGGCGGGTACGAGTTTCTGCACGGCTTTCAGCTCAACTGGAGGCGACTGGTTCTGGATCCTGTGGATCACGGACGACCGTCCCGTGCCATGAATTTCCTGCTCCCGATCATCAGCGTGATCGTGTTCGGCACGGTCTTTGTGCTGGCAAATCCGGATGTAATCAAAGAGCTGTCTTCGATCCTGTCCGAACTTGCTGAATATGTACACCTTTGGATATCGCGTTTTTCTGCGATTGAGATCGTTGTCTGGTGCGTAACGTTCTGGTTGACCGCCGGTCTGCTTTGTCCGGCTGTGCGCAAAGCCGTTGACGCAAGTGGCGTTCTCAGTAACGAAGCGAATCTGAGCCATCATCATCCGATGTTCGGTCCGTTCCGAAATACGCTGGCGACGCTGATCAGTTTGTTTGTGGTGTACCTGATCTTCGAATTCGGCACATTGTGGTTTCGCAATTTCCCTGACGGCTTTCATTATTCCGGATATGCGCATGAAGGAGCCGCATGGCTGACAGTGGCACTGGGACTTGCCACGCTGACACTGTCGCTGATTTTTCGCGGGTCGATGATGCATGATTCCCGTATTGCATCATTGAAGAAGTTGGCGTGGGTTTGGTCTCTGCTTAATTTTTTGCTGGCAGCGTCCGTCTACAATCGATTGCTTATCTACGTGAATTTCAACGGCATGACGCGGATGCGCGTGGTCGGATTCCTGGGGATTTCGGCGGTCGTCGGAGGATTTGTCCTTGTGCTGTATAAGATTGCGCAGCGGCAAAGATTTATCTGGCTCATCCGTCGCCAGCTGTGGGTCCTGACCTTGGCCGTCTATCTGTATCTCACGGTCCCTGCGGACATGCTCGTCCATCGGTACAATGTGCAACGCATTCTGGCGGGTTCAGATGCGCCCTGCGTTCAGATCAGTGAGCATCCCATCGCCGACGATGCGCTGCCACAGTTGCTTCCATTATTGCAGAGCGACAATCAAACGATTCGTGAAGGTGTCAGGGCGCTGCTCAGG
>JAYSPO010000656.1:0-3839 GCA_043722015.1 Candidatus Kuenenia sp.
GCCGGCAAACCGACAGCTTCCACCTTGAGTGGACCGTCATAATGAATCCGCCGCACAGTCAGCGGCATCGCGGCACTGCCGCCACGCGGTATGTTGAGATGATCCAGGGGTGCGGTGACGCGCACGGACTTACGTCCCTGGTAGATGTCCAGAGCATAAGTCCATGTCGGTCCGCCACGTCCGGCGATCTCCGAGACCTTGAGAAAGAACTCACCAGCCGCTGGTAACTGCGCGGCAAGTTCTGCATCGCGAAGTCCGGCATCGTCGTTTTCCACGATCTTGCCGCCTTCGGTGTTAAACAATTCCAGCAGCACGTCGGTCGGACTGCCGACTTCGCGCGTGTGGGCTGTTACCAGCAGCGGCGTTGCCTCGGTTGCGGTCAATTTGAACCAATCCGCATCGCCGACCTGCTGCAACGTGCCTGTCAGCACCTGAGTCGCAACCGCAACGGCTGTCGCTGCGGCACGGTCATTGTTGGGTTCAGCCTCGGGCTGTGTCGCCAGATTCGTCAGAACTACGGAACTCAATGCGCTGCCTTCTGATTCCGCAGTGCGAAACACGACAGGGATCAATGAACCGGTCGTTTCCGGAGGTGTGTGTGGAGTCACCTCACCGAGAACTTCTCCATGCGTTCCGATCACAGATACATTCTGCCCGATCTGAGCGATTCGAGGCGACACAGAAGTCACCATGGGCAGCCTGCCAAGCCGCAGATGAAAGAAGTGGCGTGCTCCACCCGAATAACGCACGTCGCGGATCTCGAGACGATACTCGCCATCGGTCACTGCGGTAAACTGCAGTTGCGCATCCCCCTCAGCACCCGGCAGGTCGTCACGATAAGCGACTTCATGTCCATCGGGGCCGATCACGCGGATGACAGGATCAAGATCGGATCCCAGACGACGGGCGAACACTTCAGCAGTCACAGTTTGACCGGTGATCATTGCGACGCGGAAAAACTTTGAAATCACGGGATTGATCTGCCCGTCTATGCAGCAAGGCAGCGTGAGCAACTGACCGGATTTGCGATCGTCGCTTTCGGCGGCAATGGCCACGGACGGAAGATCATCAACCACGACAAATGCCGCTTCGGAACAGCCGTGGCTGGTCACCATCCGGACCGGGTAAATTCCCGGAACGATGTCGGCGGCAATCGGTCCATCCATTGTGACCGGCTGATCTTTTGTCAGATCCTGACCGTCTTTCGGCCGCAGAACTCCGACCGGCGTCCAGAGGCTCATCGCCCCCGTCAACTGTTTGCCGGTGACGACAACTGAAGCATTTTGACCCGGACTCAGGTTGCTGGCAGAAATGCGTTCAATGACAGGATCCTGGGCGACGATTGGCTGAGGGGCAGTCAATGCAGCCGTAAGGACACCCAGAGCCACAACAGCGACTCGGCGAAAGCAAACAGTTTGCAGGCAAGAAACAGCCATCAGGGGAGGTTTTCTGAAGAACACATGGCTGGGAAGGCGCGTAGGAGGGAGCGCCAGTCTAAACAGGTGGATGAGTGTCGTCAAAGCGAAAGGCCATGTTTTGCAAGTCTGGCCATAACCTCGCATCTGGAAGTTTGGTTGCGGCGTGCTTTGACGTTATGCTTTATACTGCTAAACCATTACTCCCGAATCTTCGGAGATTGCATCATGTGCCTTCGGCAACTTTTCACGACCGCAATTTTGCTGTCCGCCATCGTCTTCATGACACCTGCCGTCAACGCCACGCTGCCACCCGAAGTGCGCAAAGAGTTGTCTGAACTGGTGAAAGAACTCAAGGATGTGAACAGCCTTGTTAAGAAGAAGGAAGTGGATCAGGCGAAGGAGATCATCAAGAAGGCCGAAGATCGAATCAAAGAACTGGCCATTCCGGATGACGAAAAGGACCGTGCGTACTCAACATTCAAAGGCCAGTTGGAAAAAGCAAAGAATCTGATTCCCGTCAGCTTCGAACATGAAGTCGCACCCATTCTCAAAGACAACTGCCTGGGCTGTCACGGGGTAGACAACCCCCGCGCGAATCTGCGGATGGACACGTTCAACGGGATCGTCAAAGGCGGACAAAATGGAGTTCCCGTCGCACCGGGATTACCAGCGCGCAGTGCGCTTGTGCTGCGGATGGCATCCCCCGACGATCAACTGCGAATGCCCAAGGGAAGACCCAAACTGGCCGATGAGGGAATCATGACGGTCGCGCGGTGGATCGAACAGGGTGCCAACTTTGATGGCACTGATCGAGATGCACCGATTGGCGAATCCACCGAGGAAAAGAAAGAGCCACCGAAACCTGTCGTTGTTGTCATGGCAGACGGAACGGAGACCGTCTCGTTCAAAGACGATGTTGCTCCCTGGCTGGTCAATATCTGCATGGGATGCCACTCAGGCAACACGCCGCGTGGCAAGTTCGGCTTTACGACGTTTGAGCAATTACTGCAGGGTGGTCCAACCGGCAGCACGATTGTCCCGGGCAAGCCGGACGAAAGCTACATCGTCGATCTGGTTCTGCGTCAGGAACCGCTGAAGATGCCACAGGGGCAGGCACAACTCAAAAGGTCTCAGGCCGTGGCCCTGGAAACCTGGATCAGGGAAGGCGCGCACTTTGATGGCAAAGATGCCAAGACTCCGCTGCGAGACATCGTTCCGACCGCCGCCCAACTGGCAGCGGCACAGCTTGCAAAAATGACCGATGAAGAATTCGCTACCCGCCGCATCGCCGAAACTGCATCGCTCTGGAAACGAGTTTCGCCAAAAACCGAAGGTGCATCCGCAACCTCCACAAACTTCTACTTCTACGGAACCGTGTCGGAAGATCGATTGAAGCAGTTGAGCGAAGTGGCGGAGACACACCTTGCTGAACTGGGAAAACGCTATCCGCTGCCAGCGGGTGAGCAGGCGTTTCGTGGACGTCTGACGGTCTTTGTCACGAAGGATCGCTTCGACTATGAAGAATTCAATACGGTCCTGATGAACCGCCGCACGCCGAAAACCGTGTCCGGCCATTCCTCCATCAGCGCCAACTTTGAAACGGCGTATGTCGCTATGCACGATGTGGGTGATACAGAATCCGCCAGTTCGCTGACGACTGAGCAACTGATGAATTCGCTGCTGAGTCAGTCGTATCTGACGCGCGACGGCTCGAATCTTCCGGACTGGCTCAAACAGGGCTTCGGCCTGATAGAGTCCGGTCTGAAGGGGGACTCTGTCTATGTCAAAGCGATCCCTGGTCGGGCGAGCACAGTGGTGTCAACAATCACGGACGCCGGCAAGTTGTTCGACGACGGCACACTCGCTCCGGAAGAAGTTGGCGAAGTCGGCTACCTGTTGGTCCGGTTCCTGCAAAGTCAGGGGGGCCCTGCCCGCTTCCAGCAACTGGTCGGTGAACTACGGAAAAACCCGAACGCCGCTCGCGCCGTCGAACAGGTCTACGGCGCTCCCGTGGCTCAGCTTGGGCAATCGTTCCTTCAGAGTGGCGGGAAGTAGGCTGGAAACGCCGTCGCCGCATGCAGAGTGTTGATTTAATGGGGTCAGACCCCCTACTCACGGGAATCGAAGGGAAAATCGTTGGAGTTTTCGCTTCGACTTCCGTCCATGAAGGGGTCTGACCCCATTAAATCAATCAATGGCCCGCTTAGTTGTTGGAAATCTGGACTTCAATTAAGGGCAAGAATGCCAGTTGCGTTCCATTATTAGACTTCCCGAGTAGGTAAATCCGATCGCACCATTCTGGAATCCGACGGCCCGGCAGGGGGTGTTGTTTTCTAGCCACGAAAAGGCACAAAAGACACAAAGAATCGCTCATTTCATGGATCGTGTTTTGCTTTCTTTGTGCTTTTTGTGTTGTTTCGT
>JAYSPO010000657.1:0-1213 GCA_043722015.1 Candidatus Kuenenia sp.
CCCGGCTCACCAAGAATGTCTCATCGAGGCCGCGAGCGGTATAAATGCCGACAGCCCGCGCGAGATCGCGCGGGCTGTGACAGATCCGAGAATCCATAACGACAGGTCTTACTTCATGAAGAAGTCGGTCGGACCGCGAAACGTGTAGTACGGGTACTGCACCATTCCGGCGGGCACCTGATTGGATGGGTAGACTTGGTTCTGTGGCCAGTTGTACTGATACGTCTGATAGTGAGTCGGGAAGCCATTCGGGCCGTGACCAAGAACCCCTGCCATGCCCCCGCGACCGTGGCCGCAATGAGGACATCCATCGCTCGGGCAACTTTGACCATTTTGACATTGTGGACAGCCACCGCTGCCTGCCGTGTAGGAACGATCGTGCTCGGTGTAGTAGCCCTCCGGCCCGGCGTAGTATCCGCCTTCATAGCCGAAATTGTTGTCTTGGAATCCAGGGGCAATGTTGAAGTCGCGATGGCTGTGCTTGGCTTTGAATGCGTCTGCGGAATTACCGTAACCCGGCAAATGATCGCCATGCACGAACTGACCGTATCCCGGCGCTGAGCCAATGATCGGACCCTGCCCCTCCCCGTCTGCGGACGCGGTTGGAACAACCGGCATTGCCGTAGACGGCGACTGACCGCGAATCGTTTGCCGGGATTGCGAACATCCCACGGCGGCAGTTATGCCAACAACGATCATCAGTCCCCAACTTGATCTGATCTGCATGTGACTCCCCCCGAAAGACTGCTCGCTCGATGGTCGCTCTGACCCATCCTGTTCATCACCATGTATCGGCATTTTGATCGGAAGAATGCGAACATTCCGCAGGTCCATCAGAATCCTTGCCATAAGAACAACTGACAGTTCTTGCAGAAACTGCCCAATCGCATTAACTTGCCACCCGTGCAAGAACAACGTCATGAGAGGTCAGAAGTCAGAGGTCAGAGATCAGGAAAAACGGATCAGGATTCCGTTCTTCCTGACTCCTGACTTCTGATCTCTGCCGTTCTGAGAAGTCAGAGACGGAAAACAAATCAGGATTTCGTCCTTTCTGACCTCTGACCTCTGACCTCTGATTCCGGACGGGCAAGAGTGCCCATCCTCCAGATTTGAAGCAAGGGAGTGTGAACAGTGTTCGTCGCCGCCTCATCGCGATGTTTTGAGGACAAGAGTCTGCCCGAAGCCTGCCAACAGTTGGCCGACTTGGGTTACG
>JAYSPO010000658.1:0-11828 GCA_043722015.1 Candidatus Kuenenia sp.
TTTGACCCGATTTCTGCCCACGACTATTACGCACTCGCGGGGATCTTCAAAAGCACGAAGACCATGGACAACTTCGGCGTCGTCGCCCGATGGCAGGAACGTCCGCTCGCATTACCGGACGTGGTCGCTGAACGAAATCGCCAGCAGGCCGCAGCCGACGTCGTGCAGGCCGACATCGCTCAACGCATGCAGCAGGAAACGGATCGCATCACCAGCGAAGCCCGCACGCAACTGGCTGCCTACTTGCTGGCAGCAGATCAACAGCTGCGGAGTGAAGAATCTCTGATCGGGGCGACTCCAATTGCCGATAACGAAGCCCGGCGGTCCGCCTCCGAGTGTTTGCTGCTGGAGGCCGAGGACTTCGCGCGCGGCAACGTGATGAAGGACACAACAAACTACGGGGTTGGCATTGGAGTGCTCGTGAATCAAGGCGAGTTGCCAAACTTCACCGAGTATGACATTGAACTGCCGCAGGCTGGCATGTACCAGTTCGATCTCCGGTACGCCGCCGCTACGGCTCGACCGACGATCGTGATGATCGATGGAAAACCGATGAAGACGGATGCCGCCGGTCAGGTCACCGGCAGTTGGACGGCGGAGAGTCAAAAGTGGTTTGTCGAGGCGATTGTTGCGTTCTCAGCGGGCAAGCATGTCGTGCGGCTGGAAAACGCAGGTCCATTCCCGCACATCGATAAACTCTGCATCGCTCCGACCATTGACGGTTCGCCAACTTTGCCGTCGGTCGCAGAAGAGACTCTTGCTGCGCCTGCGATAGAGCTCCATCCGCCGATCGTTGCCAACTGGGTCAAATTTTTGACAGCACAGCGTGAAGTCGCCGACGGACCATTTGCGATCTGGTGGAAGCTGCGGACATCCGGTTCGTTGGACGTACCTTTAGATTCCTCGCCACTGACCGCGACTCTTCTCGCTGATCCGAGGCCAACAACTCTGGCGGCTCTGGCGCTGAGATACCAGGAATTTGCGAATGGCGACGACTCGCCGCACCCTGCTCCGCTGATGGCGCTGCTGTCTGGCAGCGAGAGCCCGTTCACGCTCGGTGATAAAGCAGAGTCCGTTTATTCTGAAGCGGTTGTGACGGAATTGAAAATGCTCCGTGAAAAGAAGGCCGCGATTGAAGCGGCGATCCCCGCAATTGCTGAAGCCATGTCGGTTTCGGAAGGATCGCCACAAAACCTGCGAATCCATCTGCGGGGCAGTCATACGACTCTTGGTGTTGAAGTCCCGCGACGCATGCCGCGTGTTTTTGCTATGGGTGCCGAATCACCGGTCAGCGATGAAACCAGTGGAAGACTAAGACTGGCGGAATGGCTGACTCGGCCCAGGCATCCGTTGACCGCGCGTGTGCTCGTCAATCGCGTGTGGCAGGCTCACTTCGGCGAAGGACTGGTACGGTCCCCGGACAACTTCGGGCGATTGGGAGAAAAGCCCACGCATCCCGAATTGCTCGACTGGCTTGCGATTAAGTTTGTCGATGATGGATGGTCGATCAAATCACTCCACCGTCTCATGCTCAATTCGTCAGTCTGGCAGCAAACGACTGATTTCAATCAGGCGGCCGCTGCCATTGATCCTGAAAACCGAATGCTCTGGCGGATGAATCGGCGACGACTGGAAGCCGAGGCGATTCGCGATTCCCTGCTGGCGATTGGTGGCGGCCTGGATACGACCATGGGAGGCACGCTGCTGCCCATCGATAACCGCAAGTACGTCACGAGTACAGCCAACATCAATATTGATATCTATGAGGCTCCGCGGCGGACGGTCTATTTACCAGTCGTCCGGAGCGCGCTGAACGATTATCTGACGGCGTTTGATTTTGGCGATCCCAGTTCGATGAGTGGCCAGCGCGATCGCACGACCGTTGCTCCGCAGTCTCTGTTTCTGATGAACAGCAAGCTGGTGGCTTCACAGTCGAAGAACCTTGCCACGTTGTTGCTGGATTCGATTGCGACGGATGCCGGTCGCATCACTGAAGCCTTTGAACGATTCTATTCCCGTCCGCCGACACCATCTGAAGTTGAATCGTCACTAGGTTTTATTGCCAGTTACGAAGACACCCTGCGTGTACGCGGCATGGCGCCGGAGCAACTTCGGCCACAGGCATGGCAGGCTTTCTGCCGCGCGCTGATGGCAACCAATGAATTTTTGTATGTCAATTGAATGGAGATTGTGAGCGGAATGACGCTCTTACGCTGTCATTCGTGTATTGATGTGTGCCACTGGCTCTGCCAGTGCTTCGGGCAAATGGGGAGCACTGGCAAAGCCAGTGGCACACAATCAACAGACAACTAGCGCCGAACCGCTCATGTGCTGTGAATCAGAAGCGAATTCTATGAACTCCCGTACCTTTAACACCCGCCCCAGTCGGCGTGAGATGCTGCGTTCGTCAGCGTGCGGATTCGGCACTCTTGCGCTGTCGGCGCTGATGCAGGACAAGGCCATCGCCGCATCGATCGCAGGGCCGTTGGCACCGAAACCCAGCCACTTTCCCGCGCGGGCGAAGCGTGTGATTTTTCTGTTCATGCACGGAGGGCCTTCTCAAGTCGATACGTTTGATTACAAACCTCAGTTGATCAAAGATCACGGCAAGCCGCTGCCGTTTAATAAGCCGCGAGTCTTCTCATCACAGACCGGCAACCTGCTGAAGTCTCCCTGGGAATTTCGTCAATACGGTGAAAGCGGTGCGTGGGTCAGCGACCTGTTTCCAAACGTCGCAAAACACGTCGATGACATGTGCATCATCAACGGAATGCACGGATCCAATTCACGACACGGAGCCGCACTGCTGGAACTCCACACCGGCAGCGACACGTTCGTACGACCCAGTATGGGTTCATGGATCACCTACGGTCTGGGAACGGAAAATGAGTCGCTGCCCGGCTTCATCACGATTTGCCCGACGCTGACGCACGGGGGAGCCACGTCATGGGGATCGTCGTTCCTGCCAGCGGACTATCAGGGGACTGCCATCGGAAATGCAGGAATCGCGTCTGATCAGGCGAAGATCCCGTTTATCGAAAATGCTGACCACCTGGACCTCAATCTGCAACGACAGGAACTCGATTTCGCCCAGGCGCTGAACCGCAGCTTGCTCGAACGAACCGGACCGGATTCAATGCTGGAAGCGCGGATCAACTCCTATGAACTGGCCTATCGCCTGCAGACCGCCGCGCCGGAACTTCAGGAAATCAATGACGAGTCCGGAGACACGCAGAAAGCGTACGGTCTGGATGTGCCACACACACGGAACTTTGGACGACAGTGCCTGATGGCTCGGCGATTCATCGAACGAGGCGTGCGTTTTGTCCAATGCACCCACAGTTACAAGTGGGACCAGCACGGTGGCCTGCGGGCAGATCATGCGCGCAACGCGCTGGAAGTCGACCAACCGATCGCCGCACTGCTGGCAGATCTGAAATCACGCGGCCTGTTAGACGAAACACTTGTGCTGTGGGGAGGTGAATTCGGAAGAACACCAGTGGCTCAGGGAGACGACGGACGTGATCACAACCCGCAGGGCTACACGATGTGGCTCGCGGGCGGCGGCGTGAAGGGGGGCATTCGCCACGGAGCCACTGACGAATACGGTTACTTCGCCGTCGAAAACAAAGTCCATTTGCACGACCTGCACGCCACCATACTGCACCTGCTGGGACTCGACCATCTGCAACTCACATACAAGTTCGCTGGCCGTGATTTCCGACTGACGGACGTTCATGGTCGCGTGGTCGATGAAATCATGGCGTGATCAAATGTAGCCGTCTCGCTCCGTCGAGACGAGGCCTTGTTCTCTCGCGTCATCGACCGAAAGCTGGCATTCCGGGCTCCAATGGCGTGGACTAAAGCATTTCACTGACGAGCGGGGTACGTAAGTGCCCCGATTCTCCGCGTTTTCACTGCAACATCAGGGGATTGACATCCCCCGCTCGCCTTAAGTCCATGCCATTGATTCGCAGCTCCGTATTCCCCGGTGCCGACGTCTCCGACGAGCGGATATCTCAAAATGGTCAAAAATCTACGCAAATCTGCGTAAGATTCCGCCTGATCGCCTGTGTTATCCGGTGGAGACAACATTATGCAGGGAATCCCGGAAACTCGTATCAGTCTGATTGTCAGGCTGCGCCAGCCTGGCAATCAGGAAGCGTGGCAGGAATTTGCCTCGCTGTACGAACCACTGATTTACCGACTTGCCGCGCGAAAGGGAATGCAGCATGCAGATGCTCAGGACTTGTTACAGGATGTGCTCGTTGCGGTCTCGAAGGGGATTGATCGTTTTGAGATCGGCGAAGACAAGGGGAGATTTCGTGGTTGGCTGTTTCGGATTTCACGAAACCTGATCATCAACGCGATTGAAAAGAAACAGAGAATCATCCAGGGAAACGGCGACAGCGATGTGTACAAACGACTCGCTCAGGAACCCGATCTCAGTCCACAGGAACACAGCGCGTACGTTTTGGAATTTCGTCGCGAACTCTTTCACTGGGCGGCTCGCAGGATTCGGCCTGAGTTTCATGCTTCGACATGGAGTCTGTTCTGGAGAACAAGTGTTGAAGGCGAATCCATTGCCGATGCGGCTGGAGAACTTGGACTTTCGATCGGTGCAGCCTATGCCGCACGTTGCCGGATCCTGGCACGACTGAAGACGACGATTGAAGAACTGGATGACTTGTCGGAAGGGTAAAGTGTCCATTCCGGCGGACTTGTCATTAACCATATCTTTAGATGTGTTCATTGAGGCAAGGTCGCCTATTTCCGGGCAACTTGCACTGGTTAATGTTTAACCCGAGCCAACGGCGAGGTGCCGGGTTGATGGAATCCTCGCCGTTGGCTCGGGTCAAACGAAAAAGGTCGATTCTTCAAGGACGATGCGGGTAACAACAAGTTCGGCGGAATGGACCTAGCGCGGCGAAGCCGCAAATCCGAAGTCCGAAGTCCGAATTTCGAAATCCGAAAGAACAACGGTCGAAAAGATGCGCGCAAAATGCGCAGTTGTTGGAAAGAAAGAATCTAAGTTAAATTGAGACAATCGAAAATGAATACTTCACAACACTGTCTGTCGTCGGATGACATCCGCGTCTTTCTGGACGGTGCCTCGTCTCAGCTCGAAGACACGGTTGTTGTCAGACATCTGGATCATTGTCCGGCGTGCCGGGCAGCACTTGAAGAGAATGCCGGCGGCTCGCTGTGGCTGGAACATGTTCAGAATCTTCTTTCGGATGCGGATTGCATCGGAACATCGGAAGCGCGGAGTGAGAATTCTGTTGCAACGATTGATGCATATCTCGTGGCAAACCGGCTGACGTTCCTTGCCCCGACTGACGATCCACGCATGATCGGCAGGATGGGCGTTTACGAAGTCTCCGGTGTGATTGGCTACGGTGGGATGGGCGTCATTCTGAAAGCACTCGAGCCTTCGCTCAATCGATATGTTGCCCTGAAAGTCCTGTGGCCGCACCTTGCAGTTCACGGAGCCGCTCGACAGCGATTCGCTCGCGAAGCCCGAGCGGCTGCGGCGGTTGTGCATGAACATGTGGTTCCGATTTATGCGGTCGATGAATTTCAGGGGATTCCGTACATCGTGATGCAATATGTCCCTGGACGATCATTGCAGGATCGCATCACACGAGATGGCGGACTACCCCTTGAACAGATTCTGAGAATCGGACGCCAGATTGCAGCGGCCCTCGACGCGGCCCACGCTCAGGGATTAGTACATCGTGATGTGAAGCCAGCCAACATTCTGTTGGAAAACGGCATCGAGCGAGTTCTCGTCACGGACTTCGGACTGGCGAGAACGGCCGATGATGCGAGCCTGACTCACAGCGGCATGGTCGCGGGGACTCCGCAGTTCATGTCGCCGGAACAGGCTCGCGGAGAATTGATTGACCATCGCAGCGACTTGTTCAGTCTTGGAAGTGTGCTGTATACCATGTGTACCGGACATCCGCCGTTTCGCGCTGAGACGCTGATGGGATCTCTGACTCGGATTTGCAACGATGCCGCGCGACCGCTCCGCGAAATCAACGCTGGTGTACCTGCATGGCTGGAGGCGTTCGTCTCGAAATTGATGGCTAAAGACGCTGATCGCAGATTTCAGTCAGCGGCTGACGTCGCGAGGATCCTGGAAAAAGAGCTGGCTCATCTGCAAAACCCCGTCAGTGTTTCACGACCAGATCGACGCTGGGAGACGCGAAGACTGTCACTGAAAACCTGGAAAGTGAGCTCCATCGCGACCGTCGTATTGTTGTGCGGGCTTCTCTTGGCTGGCAGATCGTGGTGGTTTCCGACTTCTCCGGTTTCCACAGTCGGCCACCCGGCAGCAGGCAGCATCATGGCATCAGACAACAGTATGGCATCAGGCACCAGTACTGCTGCAAACAGCGTGGCTGATAATCCTGGCATGAGCGAGACAGCATTATCCCCGGCATCCCTTGCTTCGACGGAGAAAAACGTGCTACGAGTCTCCGGGAGCGTCCTGCCGAAGGATTCGACTGCCGCAGAAATCACCGAGCTACAAGCAGCAATTGAAAAACTCGAACAGAGCCTTTTTGCACCCGGGCTGTTCATCGTGTCGGAAATCGACAACCCATGGGAGCAAACGCGGAAAGCTATTGAAGAATTGGAGCAGAAATTGACACCGAGTCATTCAGGATTTTAGAACCGCCGTCGAGCGGTGAAATGTCAGCCCACCGGTACATCTGCGATATGCTGAAGCACGACTGTCACACAGCGTGCCAACGCAATTGCATCGCACCGGAAAGCCAATGTGTGCCGCTCGTCGGAAGGTAGTCACAGTTCAAAACCATTTTTGAGGAGTGTTTGATGCGAATTCGAAAGTTCATGATTGCCAGTTGCGTGCTGGCAGCGGTAGGCTCGATTGTTGTTTTTCGGGCACGAGTGATCGCTCAGCAGGCATCTGCCGCCCTTCCGGTCGCTGGTGCGCCTCAGCCTGCAAATGCGAACGGCGCAGCGCCAGTAAGGACCGAAGAAGTATTCTTCGTTCCCGGTGTTGCCAGCGTTCCAGCAACGCCGACTCGGACATTGACGATCGCAACCGCTCCTGTGGTTTCCGGCGGGCAGTCAGGCCCAGGCGTCGATACTCTCGCAGGCTTCGGATTCGGGCCCGCAACCGCTCCTGTGGTTTCCGGCGGGAGCGGTGAAGCGGTGGTATGGCGTTCAATTCCCGCATCGCAGTTATCGCAGTTTCGGTTCTCAGATGTCGTGACTGACCCGGCATCTGCAGTCCCGGAAGACGAACAGTTTGACGCATGGGTAAGTCAGGCTCTGTCGACCTACGCGCAGACTGAAGATCAGGACGCCCGCGCGAAGCAACGCGATGAGATTGCGAAAGGGCTCGATCAGATCTTTGACATCCGTCAGGAACATCGCGTCAATGAACTCAAGGCCTTAGAGGCGCGAGTTCAGAAACTCCGAGCGACCCTGGACCAAAGGGCTACGTCAAAGAATGAGATTCTGAAGAATCGCCTGGACTATCTGCTTCGCGAAGCCGACGGACTCGGCTGGGGAGACGGCATTCCTGCTCCTCGCCGTTTTGGTACCACCGGCGGAATGCCAGCGGGGTATTGATTCGGCCCGAATCCGTTCGATACGAGTCTACGGCCGCCCGCCACATGGAATGATCGGCTTGATGATCCGCTGATTTTGTCGCCAGCGACAACTGCAGAATACATTGTTCGTCCGCCTGCGAATCCAGATTCCGGCCCTGCCCGGGAATGAGCTCGCAGGAACTCAGTTGGATACGTCAAACGCGAAGCCCGGGTTCAACCCGGGCTTCTGCCATTGCCGCAGTCCCCAAATATCGTGTTTCGATTGATGATCGCTTCCGATCCAGTGTTACCTGTTTATGACACCATCGCAGGAAACCACGTGGCAGACATCGAAATCAAATCACTCACGCAAGTTACTTCCCAGGTGCATGCGGTCCATCAGATCCAGCGCACCGCTGTAAAATTCGCCGACAGACGGATCGTCAGCCGCTTCATGGCGGCCAAGCAACAGCTGGCCGAGGACATCCAGTCCGCCCCCACTGCTGGCAACGGAGTAAATCGGCAGCTTTGACGTATTCACCAGCACCGTCTGATACGCCGTCAATTCTTCGGGCTCAAGCACCTCGGTGAGCCTCGCGACGAATTCTTTCTCAGCAGGAAATTCCTGATCGACCACGAGAGCCAATTTCGTTCGCACGGCTTCGGAAATCGCCGCCGGATCAAGGGCAGCGAACTGAGATTTTTCCAATTTGAAGGCACTGCGGCGTCCGTTGGATCAACTTCAACAGTTTGCCCCTGTGACTCTCGATTGCTGGTCTCGTCGGCAGCGAGACTGTTCTCCAGCAGCGTCGGGAAACACACGACACAAAGAAAAAGCCACCTGGACATGAAGCCACCTGAATGTCAAAAGAACTCCGGAAGTCGTCAACCAGATGAGTCTGATCTCGCCCCGGGCGAAAAGCAAGTTTCGACGGCGGAGGATTGGCGGCTAGTTGCCTCTTCTGTTCAGCCAACTCCGGCGGTACAATGCGCCGCTGGGTATCCAGGGTCGGCCAGGGGTGGGTCGTTGCCGCTTTGGTCTGATCCGGATTCTCCAGAGGACCGAAACGTGATCGCTATTCGTCAAATTCACGAACAACTCGCAAACGTGATCGAAGTTCCCGCAGAACTTCGAAATCGAAGAACCGAGGTGATTTTTCTCACCATCGACGCCCCAGAAGGTCCGGCAGCAGTCCGCCCAGAGAGAGAAGAGTTCTCTCCAGACAAGTTCTTTGGCTCGTTGCCAGATTTTCCAGCACGTGCTCCCCAGGGGGAATTCGAAACTCGCCTGGAACTTTTGTGATGTTCCTGCTCGATACCAACGTATGCATTCGCTTTCTTGAGGGGCGAAGTCAGCCACTCAGAAAGAAATTCCAGTCGGTTGCTGTAGCTGAAAAATGTTTGTGCTCGGTCGTTGCGGCAGAATTACTCTTTGGTGCCGCAAAGTCACAGAGGAAGTCACAAACCCTGGCCGTGCTGTTGCCGTTCATTCGATGCTTCCGGATGTTCGATTTCGACCTGAACGCAGCTCATCACTTCGGCGAGATCCGGGCAGAATTGGAGACGAAGGGCCGTCCGTTCGGCCCGTTTGATCCTCAGATTGCCGCCATCGCTCGGGCAAACAATCTTGTACTGTTGACCAGCAACACGTCAGAGTTTCAGGACTTGCTGTTGAGGACTGGGAACTCAGTTCGTGACGTGATCATTCGAATAATTCCTGTCACCATGTGCAACAGCCTCATGCAGAGCCTTGCGATAGCATGATCCGGACCAAGCGCCGTTCCGGCAGGTGTCTGGCAATTGCCGGAACTGCGCTGCGCTTGGTCCGGCCTACAGGCATGCCGGCACTTACGCCTTATCGGAGATATCGCTGCGGCACCAGCCGCCTTGCCATTGGATTTTGTGCACCGCCGCGTATGCGTTTTGTTTCGCCTCGGCGATCGTGTCTCCCAAAGCCGTAACGCCCAGCACACGACCGCCTGCGTTCACCACTTCACCATTCTTGATCGCGGTACCAGCGTGGAAGACCTTTGTGTCCGGCAGAGCATCGGCGTCCTGGAGACCTGTGATTGCTCGCCCCTTTGCGTAATCACCGGGGTAACCTTCTGATGCCATCACAACGCACACCGCCGGGCGTGGATCCCAATCCAGTGATTCCAGTTCCGTCAGACGACCGGTGGCAGCCAGCAGGAGTACGTGAGCCAGATCGGAACGCAGCCGCATCAGCACCGGTTGCGCTTCAGGATCGCCAAACCGCACATTGTATTCCAGCACTTTCGGCCCATGCGCAGTCAGCATGATGCCTGCGTAAAGCACTCCGGAAAACGGACAGCCTTCGACCTTCATCGTGTGAATGGTCGGGATCAAAATGCGGCGGATGATGTCATCCATAATCGCAGTTGTGACCAGCGGAGCAGGGCAATACGCGCCCATGCCGCCGGTATTTGGACCACGATCATGATCCCAGGCTCGCTTGTGATCCTGCGCGACATCCAAGGGCACGATCGTGTCGCCATCGACCAATGCCAGGATGCTGGCTTCATGGCCGATCAGGCATTCTTCGATCACGACCTGCGAACCTGCTTCTCCGAATGTGCGGTCCTGCAAAACTGATTTCACGGCCGCTCGAGCTTCAGCGCGATTGGCACAGACGAAGACACCTTTACCGGCTGCCAGACCGTCAGCTTTGACAACCAGTGGTTGCTCTTCGCAGTCTTCAAGGTACTGCAATGCTTCGGGCATGCGGCTGAAGACGGCGAAATTCGCTGTCGGAATATTGGCTCGTCGGAGCAGCTTCTTGGTAAAGACCTTGCTGCCTTCCAGCCGCGCGGCAGAGGCTGTCGGACCAAACACGTTCAGATTCTGGCGGCGAAATTCATCCACAATGCCAGCCACCAGCGGTGCTTCGGGACCGACAACCGTGAGATCGATCTGGTTGTCCTTCGCAAACTTCGCCAGACGCATGATGTCGTCTGCCGGAATGTTCAGGTTTTCAGCATCCTGCGCGGTGCCTGCGTTTCCCGGTGCGCAATAAACTTTTTCGACGAGCGGTGACTGGCTGAGTTTCCAGACCAGAACGTGTTCACGACCACCGGAACCTACGACCAGAATCTTCATTGAACAGCTTGTCCTGCGGAGTGCAACAAAACAAAAAACTCGCGGCAGGATACCGCGAGTTTGATGGAATTTCGAACCAGTGTCGGAAGCGTCCTGATTTCTGGATCAGGTCACCGGTGCGGACTCAGGCTTCAACACGAACGGAAACACACGAATTGCAGCGCCTGGAGCGTGCTGCTTCTTATAAGCAAGTTGCGCCGCACGGTCCGCTGCAAACTGCAATCGAATGAATTCCAGTCCGCAAAAGGAATCAATATCGGCTTCAGCCGCAACGTCGGCAAACATTTCACCAGCAGAAGCGGCATGACGCCGAACTCCGTGAATACTGCGTTCGCGAACTTTTACGCCTGCTGCCGCCAGTTTGATGAGTCCCTTCAGGAATCGACCGACAGTCGTGTCGGCACCTGAAACACGCCACAGGCGCTCCCATTCTTCGTGAGCTTCCCAGTAAAAACCGAGATTAAAGAAGTCCAATCCAAGGAGATAGTTGCGATTACTAGGCCATGTGTCAGTACTTAACGCTCTGGGGCCCTGCCCAGGGGCGTGTTTTCGACCGTGGCTGTGTCCTTTCGGATCGCGAATCGGGTGAGGCATCCCGGAACCGGGATAATACGTGTAGGTTGGTAGCGGTCCGGAAGGATACAAACGGACAATTTCGGCTTCGGCCGTGATCATGTGTCATCGACTCCAATGGTTAGGCGTCACTAATCTGGTTGCTCCGCGGAATCGTACGCAGAGGTTTCGCAACAGAACACACGCGGAACACGTATTCGTGGCGACTCCATACCCCTGACGACCTCGAAAACTGAACATCCAGACAGTCATCTGAAGTATCAAATTTCGATTGCGCCGAATTTACACCTTTTTCTGGCGATTTCGAGTACTTCTTGCCCTGATTGCACCAGATTCCGGATGACCGCTGTATTTAGGCACACTGGTCGGGACAGTCGTAGCATTTTACTCGTTCTCCCTAAACCTACAAATGGGCATGGTGAAGCCTGGTTGTAGCAAAACATTGCCACCGTTCAATCTGTTGGTCGAGCCTGCATTGCGCACGGTGTAGGCCGGATCAAGCCCGCCGCTCATGCCGGAACAGCGCAAACCCGGATTTCTGGTCATCACACCCTGTCACCTGGATCCAGG
>JAYSPO010000659.1:0-1588 GCA_043722015.1 Candidatus Kuenenia sp.
GCCTGTTCGTGGAACGCGAAGACCTGACACAAAAAACTGATTGCGGCAGTCACAAGTGTAGCCATCTCGCTCCGTCGAGATGAGCCTTATTCTGGCCCATGCAACAGCCAAACCCTGTTGCCCCATGCACTGCACTTTTGCGTGATGTCAGCGAAGCTGCTCGTCAACTGGCTGTTCATGTGGCCTGCCTGGAGGCACGTCTCGACGGAGCGAGACGGCTACGTTTCCGCTACACACGTTCCGGCAGCAGTTCCCGGCAATAGGCCAGCAACTTCAATTCCGCCAGTTCGTGTTCCAGTTCGTCGCGGGTCGGAATGGCGAGCGTGTCGGCGACAAGTCGCAGCAGCAGTTCTCCGAATCGACGACGAGCCCTTTGCAGGACTTTTCGGAAGGCCTCGTCGCTGGCAACGGATTGCGTCTGCTGCGAGAAAAGTTCAGCCAGTTCGACGCCGAGGCGTGGAGTTTCGGTGGCCTTCAGTTTCAGCGCGGTAAAGTACATCTGCCCCGTGGCTTGCTGATGCTGCTCAAGCGCCGTCCATGTTTGTGCCAGAAGTTCGTCACGCCAGTTTTCGTCAAATCCTGCACCGGCATCCGAATCTCCTTCCGGCTCAGGAGGATCGGCTTCCAGAACTTCTTTGCCACCTCGCAACTTCTGTCGTCTGCGATAGTCACGCAGTTGATTCGCCAACGCGACGCGCAGGAAATCCCGAAAACGACCGCGATCCGGATGGACGTTGCTGAAGTCACCTTGGACGAATCGCAGCGCAAAGTCCTGGGTGAGATCTTCTGCGATGTCATTCCGCCCCAGTGATGTCAGAAAATAGCGATAGACGGCTCCCCGATAAGAAGCGAAGAACGATACGAGTTCAGGTTCCGAGACTCCCGTCCCGTCCTTCGCACGCAGCACGATGGACCAGGCTGTCGAGATCTGCGCCAGCGGTCGTCGCTCATCTGGATGTTGTTCAGTCGGGCTCACATCAGCGTCGCAGCAGAAACTCGTTGGAATTCAGCACAGCCCAGGCGATGTCCTGCAGAGCGGACTTCGGATCGGAATTCTTCGTTACATGTTCAAGCATGGAAGCAAGCTCTTCTCTGGAAGGTGGACGACTGAGAGCGGACCACCAGAAATTGTCGAGAAACTGCGCTGCGGTTTCACTCGCCTGCACGGAATTCGCAACGCGGTTTTCCGGGTCTCGCAGAAGTTCCGTGATTAGTTCACCGCTCACCATTTCCATCGTCTGCGCCAGAGTCGTCTCCCCCGTGCGTTCACATTCGCAGGTCTGCAGTCGACTGGGTTTGCCAAACAACGCCAGAAATCTGTCGCCTGATTCGGGACGACTGTAGCGATGGCCGCCATTCCGTACACCGGCCAGTTGGACTGCTCTGGTGCCTTCAGGATACCCGCCAAACTTTACAGACACGTCCAGGACCTGACTGATCACATCGAGTGTCTGTTCAGCGGTCAGCCGTTGAGGTATCGCATGAGAAAACGACGTTGCGTCGTCGGCGTTGGTCTCATTGGTCTCGGAAGACAGTTGGTATGTCTGTGAGTTCAGGATCAACCGCATCAGCTCACGCACACGATAGC
>JAYSPO010000660.1:0-16007 GCA_043722015.1 Candidatus Kuenenia sp.
TTAAGATGGATGGCCCAGTTACTTCAGGACTAACCGTCCTGCGTGAGTAATTGCCTGGCGGAAAGTGGTCGATTTGGTATCGCGACAGTCGTCTGGAACGACAGTCGTTAAGCTGCGGCGGTCGCCCTCCCACCGCGCAACAGACTTCCTTTCACATACCACTGCGGTCGGAATCGGCTAAAGCTGGCAAGTGTCGTTCATTATTCGTTGTGCCTTCGGCACGAACGCACAAAGAGTCGAGAGTAGAAACGCACACGTGCATGGCGAATACTGCCCACACCTTCGGCGAATATCTACGTTCCGTGCTTTGGTCCGTCGGGCCGAAGTGGCGAAGCGACAGGCGGTTTGAGGGGGCAGAATTCGCTGATTGAGCTGGAAAGGGCCGCAACTGGGCGACTGGTACCGCAACGATCGCAGTTCGGGTGTGCATAGCGCTGCGGGCTGGCTCCTGCGGCACTGGGGACAGAACGAGGTCGTGCGGTCAGTCGATCAGACTGCTGTGCCGTATGCTGCGGATCGCGAGTTCCCGAACCGCTGCCATCCAAAACCTTCTACTACACGTTCATCGTGTTTCCGGCGGGCGACTTCAGGATTGGCTCGTTGAGTGATGAACCGGACCGACAGAAAGATGAAGTCCGCCACAGTGTCACGTTGACGCGGTCTTTCGCACTGCTGGATCGTGAGATCACAGCCGAAGAACTGATCGCCTTCAGCCCGATGTACGCGGGCGTCATGCAGCAGTTCGATGCGGAGCCTAAGGATGCCGGTCGTGGTGCCCACTGGTTCGACTCTGTCTCCTTTTGCCGGTGGCTGTCACAGCAGTCTGGATTATCGGAGTCAGATCAGTCGTATGCGGATCCGGAATCGCTGGACCGGGAGCAATACCCGCGCGAACTGAATCCCGAGGCGAACTGGGCTCCGCGCGACTGGCCACGTGAGTTGGGTCGTCGTGGCTTTCGTCTGCCGACGGAATCGGAGTGGGAGATTGCCAGTCGGGCCGGGGCTCGCACAGCATACGCCTACGGGAGCGATGTAGCTCTGCTGAACCGATTTGACTGGTTTGCCGGGAACAGTGGAAAGCACGCGCATCCTCCGCAAGAACTACGACCCGGCTGCCGCGGCCTTTTCGACGTGCATGGGAATCTATACGAATGGACTCATGATTGGCGTGGTGACAATGGTGAGACAGCTGTCGTGGATCCACTCGGAGCGAAATTGGGCTCGGTCCGAGTGTACCGTGGCGGCAGTTGGGACTACGGCGCGGCGCCTTGCCGTTCGGCGAACCGCGCCACGAATGACCCGACGTTCCGTCCGTACAACGGTGGCTTCCGCCTTGCCCTGAGTTCTCCGTCTGTCCCGTCGCAGAAGGAGGAACAGAACAAGTGAGCGGAACGAGTAGGCAGCACGTACTTCAGGAAGCACACAAAGATCTTAGCCAGCGCGCGATATTTTTGTGGTGGTCAGCCTGGGCGAATGGACATTGTTAACCCGAAGGTCATGAGTTAATTCGATTACGCAACGGCAGCAGGACATCGTGCAGCGACAGCGCAGTCTGATCCAGAATTGCCAGGTCGCCTCCGGAAACAGAGACCTTGTCAGGAGATGTGGCGGGGGTGTTCACTGCTTTTCGGGAGCTGTGGTTCTGGGTCGATAGCTCCCTGGCTGGGGCGTTTGCTGCGGCAGGGCTGGTCAGAGGCATCGGGAGTTGATCGGCTGCGGCAGGCGACGACACGTTCGCCGATGGACTCAACTTCATTGTCTGTCGGAGTGCCACGGCCGGTGGGTTTGTAATCGTCGGTCCGGGATTCGCTACTGCCAGGAGCGATCCCCGAGACGTCGCCAGCTGAGTCAACGTCGGGGCAGCACCGGTGTCAGGAATGAAATAGATGCCATCAACATTAAAGGCCGAGAGTCCGTACAGGCTGCCGTCGAGCGTGAGCCCAGGCGCGAACGTGCCTGCGGTATTCGATCCAAGCGCGGTGGGCGCGAAGGCAAAGACATCTTCGTTGGCACCACTCACGCCGACTGCCGCGAAGTCACCGACCGTCGAGAGAAACAGCGTCGGAGTGCCGCCGTTCTCGCTTACGCAGAGACCATTAATATCCTCATTGTCATTCGTGCCGAGACCGACGTCGCTGCCGTCGAAATAGACAGACCAACTGCCAGCGGTCGTCGATCCAAGCGAAGTGAGTGTAAAGGCAATCACGTCTTCATCCTGTCCGGACGCGCCGGTCACATTATAGTCCCCGCTCGTTGAAACCAGGATTCGGCCGTCCGCCAGCACAGCGACGGCGTCGATATTCTCGGCCGTGCCGCTGAGTCCGACGTCGCTGCCGTCAAAGAACATCGACCAAGTACCTGCAGTCGTCGATCCCAATGAGGTCGGCACAAAGCGGAGCAGGTCTTCGCCATTGCCGGTGATCGTCGTGCCGTTCGGTCCGGGCACGGAAAACGCACCAACCGTGGATACGATGATGCTCCCATCCGGACGAAAGGTAAAGGCGTCGATATCTTCGGAAACCGCAGTCAGCCCTACATCGCTCCCGTCAAAATGCAACCGATAGCCATACTGTCCATTTGCCTGCACGGTGAGTTTGAGGATATCAGCGTCAGAGAAGTTTCGGCTTGGCGTGCCGTCGGTACTGTTCAGAGTGCCGCTCTCGGTCGTGGAGAAATACCTGACGATCGGCACGATCGGCACATTCGGCACATCGATCACCAGGGAGTAGTTCGGGTTCGTCGCGCCGCGGTAGCCGAACGCACGAATGTAAATCGCCTGGCCAGCCGTCACCGACAGGCTCCGCTGTTCACCGTCGCCGGCCGAATCCGAAATCGCAAGTCGCGTTTGCGCAGCGTTGAGTATTTCCAGGTCGAGGTCGCCCTGGCTGTGCAGAAACGCCAGGCTCACCGTCATCGTCCCGGAAGCCGTCGGTACGACCGAATAGTAGTCGTCGTCCCCTGTTGTGTTGATGGTCAGTCCGCTATAAGTCTGATCGATCGCGGGCAGACTGCGAGCTGCAGCGAACGTGTCGTTTTCTTCAAACAGATCGGCGACACCGCCGCCAGTGATTCCTTCTGGCTGGTCCACGATGAAGGAATAGTTGACATTGGTCGCCCCATTGTAACTGTACACTCGGACATAATAGTACTGCCCGGCAACGGCCGCGAAGCTGAAGTGCTCGCCATCGAGATTTAAGTCCGCCCGCCCGATTCGCGTTTGATTCGAGTCAAACACCTCCATATCGACATCGCCTTGCGCGTTCTGAAAAGCCAGCCGAAAGCCCATGGTGCCCCGGGCCGACGCGGTCACCCTGTAATAGTCGGCATCCGTCGATGAGTGAATCGAAAGATTGCTGTAGACGTGGTCTTCCGGCGGCGCGAGGATACTGGCTGAGGCAAAGCTGTTATTTGACTCAAAGTTGTCGGGCGGAATCGCGCCCCCGCCACCTGTTCGCCGCAGCGCGATCTGGATTCGAGTGATGTTGTTGTTCTCGTTCGATTCTACGAGTCGGTTGTCGGGATCAACCACAGTCTCGAGCCAGTAATCGCCATCGGGAACATTTGTAATATCGATGGACTGCCCCTCAAGCCCACGGTCATAGACGTCGGCCCAGCCCACAGAAATGCCCTGGATCTGTCCACAACTGAGGAATTGCGGTGAACCGGGCCCTGAATTGTTGTAACGCTCGACATCAAGGAGGCAGAAGCTCGTCTTGCTTCCGCTGGCGACAATTGAGCCAACCCCGCTACCCGGCAGCACCGCTCGCAGCCGGAACTGGGCGAAATCGTCGAAATGGATGTGACCGTGTTCGGGATGATACGTAAACGTGCCAGCGAGGACGTCGGTAAAGGTGCGGTCAGCGGCGTAAACGCGCTGATACACATCCTGCGCTGTTCCCTGAGTTGCCCCGCCACGCAATTCCAGCGGACCAGTGCCAATGTTCGCCATCGCCGTTGTCAGACGCAGAGTGTTGCCAACCACGGTCCAGTCATAGATGAAACCCTTGCTTTGATCGGCCCACGATGTCAAGTCAGGCAAGAGTGATTGCGGCGCGAGCGCCGTTGCGGCCAACACCACCCGGGGTTCGAGCATTTCCACCGCATCGCAGTGACGAGCGTGCCGGCGGCGATTCACCCGAGTCGAAACACTCCGTCGACAAAGTTGCTCCAGGCCAGTCGCTAGCTGACTAATCAAATTGAGCCTCATGAGTCGCCCTGTACTTTTACTGTGATTGGAAGTGCGACCCAAGGCAGGATCACAACGTCTGACAGTTCACTGACGAGCCTTTCGGTATGAGGTTGCCCTTGGTGGCGAACACAAGTGTCTTCCGGGCGCGATCCTGAACCGTGAGCTGAGCCACAACAACCCGGGAACGAACGGCGTTGAGCTCCCCATGATGGTGCGCAGCGGCAACCGTCACAGAGGCAAACTGCCTTCGACGCGGGTCGTCAGCGAGCCACAGTACGACACGAGGCAGGCGGGATCAACTATTTTTTCAAAAGTCTCTGCTTTTCGAAACTCGACTTTCAGGACTTCTGACTTTCCAGTTTTCCGGCGCGGCGGCTAAGGCTGAAGAACATCTGGGTGGGCGTGTACCAGTTTGAGTGGTGAGCCTGGCTGCGCGAAACTTTAAAACCACCATGTTCTACGGCCCGCATGAGTGATGCCTCAGAGAACTCCCGCATGTGCTTGGGGGCCGACTTCCTTTGTTTGAGGGTCCTGATTCCGTCGATCAGATCCTTGACCGCGTGCAGCGAATCACGAACGATCCCGTCGAGTCCACTGGATTTGTGAACCACCTGCTCAATGAACACCTGCCCATCGTCCGTCAGGACACGCGAGACTTCTTCGAAGAAAGCATTCAGGTCGCGGAAGTGATCAAGCGCTGATCGCACGACCAAACTTGTAAATGTGCCGTCACGAAACGGAATCGACTCAGCAACGGCACACGCAAACGGGAATCCTTCCACTTCTTCGACCGGCAGCGGATCGATACCGAAATACGTGACGTGTTGCGGATCGAGCAACTTCCGAAGGTTGCCGGGGCCGCAGCCAACGTCAAGAATCCGGCCATCCGGAACTTTTACGAAATCGCCAAACGCCTTGATTTTTCGAGACCAGCGTTCCTCACGCGGAGCGCTCATGATCGTACTTCGCAGCTCCCGCCGCGCAGCAAACCCGTCCAGATGATTACGCCAGATTTCCCATGCGGGATCGTTCTCCAGCAGGCCGGGCTTGAGATGTGGAATTCCCTGCTCCACAGCGTACTTAGCGCGACACGAGTTGCAGACGAGACTTCCTTGGATCAACCGGCCATTTGCCTCTTCACACGACGCATCCAGTCCGCCCTTTCGGCACTGTGGACACAGCATCAACGCGACAATTTCGTGGTTCAACATCAGAATTTTCCTTCCTGATCATAAGTGTGGCGGTCAAAAATTAATTCAATTCCAGTTCTGCTTCAGATCAATCGTCAGTTGTGTCGGGCATTCTGCGGCAGCGAATCTGTACGATCTATTCAAAAGCCATTTTCTGTCGAAGGCGGCGAGTGAGCTCCATCGGCCATGCAAATTGTTTTTCCCATTTCGAATTTCTGAGCCAGCGTTTTGTTTCGTACCAGCGCTTTCGCAAACGACCGGCAACAGGTCTCAGGTCGACGGCGCCTTCTGCAATCATAATGTCCCCCGATTTGAAGTTTGCCTTGTACCGCTCCGTACCTCTTCCCAGGTCGAGTCGCACGACACCCCGGGTGGCCGCTTCCTGTGCGAGCCGTAACAGCAGAATCAAGCCCGGCGAATATTCTTCCAGCTCCGGAGCATAGGCCGGGAACCAGAGATGAATCACTGACGCATTTCTCAGCCCAAGATGAACAGCTGCCAGTTTGTCTCCGACATGCAGTGTTGAAAAGATGCCAATATCATTCGCGGCATTTTCACTCTTCAGATTCCGAAGCAGCAGCTGCAGCCAGTCATACGCAAAGACTCGCAACCGACCGGTGCGCCGGTGCTGATCGTCTTTCCAGGCGACAAGCTGCTGAAACGCGGCCTCGGATGTTGTGTTGTATTCGAATCGAATCGGTCCGACTTCCCGCTCCAGCTTTCGCATCTTCCTGAGAGCGTTACTCATCGAAGAGCCGGCTGATTTACGTTCCTGCACATAGTGGTCAAAACCCTTGCTGAGATCAATAAAGGGAGAGTTAGTCGTCCCCCAGACATGCGTCGCCAATGCCGACTCAGAAACCGGCAGATGATCGAACTGCCACCACGACCGACCGCAAGCCCGCAGCAGCTCTGGCATGTCCGGCATAAACCCGGGACTGACGATCGGCGTATGAAATTCTGACAATCGGCCGCTCACATTTCGCAGCAGACCACGAGGACCATTCTGAAACGGAAAAACTCCCTGAAGCTGCCCGCCCGATTCCATTAGGGCGATTTGCACGTCATCCCGAACGCGAGCCACCTCCTGAGTGAACGCGGGCTGCAGAAATGGAGATTGCAGATATCGGTCTGCGGCAGCGATTTCCTGCCACTGCAGCGTCTGTTCGGGCGTCAAATCGCACGCCTTGATAATCCGGATGTCCGTCATTGCGTATTTACCTTAAAGAAAGTGTTTCTGCTGTTTGTCTGCCGACGTGAATTGTGCCTGCTTCCATCTCTGATCCCTGCGCCGACTGCATTCCGATTTTGACTGTAGCCGAGCCTGCCTCTGCCGGATTTCGTCCCCGAAGACGTTTCGCCAGTCCGCGCAGCCGACCTCTGACGTCCCGAAACATCGGGCCCAGCCGTGAGGCCTTCAAAGCCATTCGCGCCTGATACGACTTTGATCCCAGCCAGCGCCGTGCCGCATTTCGATCAATGACTGTGCGACAGATATCCACTGAGTCGTTCGCAAAAGAATACTTGTAGGATTCATCACCGGCACCAAAATCGAAGCGAACAATTCCCTCTCTGGCCGACTCTTCGAGGATCCTGCACAGCAGCAGTTTCCCCGGAGAATACTTCCCGTACTCCGGGTCGTAGACGGGAAACCACCAGTGACAGACGGTGTCGCTCATCAATCCGTAATGTGCAGCCACAAGTTTATTGCCAGCGTACATGGCGGAAAGTACAGGCTGGAGAGCAGAATCCTGCGGTGAGGAAAGAAGTCTCATCAGCAGGCGTCCGGTCCAATCGTATGAAAAAATGTCGACTTCCCGCGTCCTTAGGTATTGATCCCTCTTCCATCGAATCAGCGTCTGCAGTACATCCGGATCCATCGATCGAAACTCGAAACGAACGGAGCCGCACTCCCGTTCCAGCTTCCGTTCCTTGCGTGCAAGCTGTTTCAGTTGTTCACTGCCGTGACCCTGCAAATCCGCTTTCCAGGACTGAAACCCGCGGGCAAGATTGACGATCGGTGACGAACTGCGGCTGAGAACAAAATCGCCAAGATCGTTTCGCCAGTCCAGCAGCTTGTGGCACTTGAATCGGCTGACACTGGCCAGCTTCAAAAGTTCAACCAGCGAACAGTCACTGTCAGGCTCGCTGATCAGTCCCTGAAAATCGTTCATCGATCCTCCCACAGCAACCGCGATACCTTTCTGATCCGGCTGAAACGGAAGAAACGCCACGGGTCGGCCATCCTGCTCCGAAACAATCACGCGGACTCCGGAGTGCACTGCACTCATTGCGAGCGTGAATTCCGGCAGAAAGAATGGACTGTTGAGGACCGGATTCGCGCGCAACATACCGTGCCAGACATGAAGTTCGTCGCGTGTCAGCTGTCCGGGTTTGACAATTCGTGTCCTCATAAATGAATCCCCGCAAGCCGAAGGAAAGCTCTGAGGCAGGTAACGGAATACCGAACTCTGCAGATCTTAGAACATGAGTTCTCGGCGGTGCTTGCAGTCATGCGTCACACTCCCCTCGGCTGGAGAAATCGACGAACGAACCGAAATCGGAGTAGTTCGGGAAACGTGCTGTTAATTTCCAGCATGGGGAGCCCGGTGATCATGACAACTGCAGATCCGACAATCATCATGACCAACTGACTGGCCAGGCTGTTTCCGATGATCAATGGGAGAAGCCACGCTACGACTGTGACCATGAGCATCACGAGGAACAACCGCAGGCATCGCCAGTCGATCTCTCGCAGCAAACCAAGACGCAGGATTGTGATTTGATTGCCGATGGGACGCATCAGCAGTACAGCAACCGTCGCAGCTGCACCTCCCATCGCACCCCAGCGGGGCACCATCCACAGATTCAGCAGCATCGCCACGAAGACTGTCAGAATGTCCGTCAGGAACATCCGACCGATATGGCCGTGGGCTTTCAGGACTTCATAGTTGAAGCTGATGACCGAACTGACATAAAACCCAACAGCCAGCAGCCGCAGGATCCCGGCGGAATCCGCATAGTCGTCGCCGAATAAAGTCAGGGTGATGAAATCGGTCAGGCAGATACAGGTCAGGAACAGCGGGAATGTCGCCACGGAAATCCACGACATCGTGTGCCAGAAGACCCGGTCAATTGAGGCGACGTCACCGCGGGCAAACAGGCGTGAAATCATCGGCGAAAACAGCGTTCGAAAGCCATCGGCGACGAATGTATTCAGCTCGGCGACCGGCAACACAGCTCGAAACGCGGCGACCCCCACGGCCCCTGTGTAGAATTCCAGCATCAGCGTCACCAGGGAGCCGCGAACGATCGTGAGTAAATCAGCCGACAACAAGCCAAAGCTGAAACACAACATCTGCCGGGCTGGCACGTCGATTGAATCCCGGCGGAAGTACTTCAGCAGGTCCGCCTGTTTAAGCAGCGACCACAGCACAGTGGCCGAACAGAGGGTGCCCAGCAATCCAAACACAATGTACGCTACTGCCAGCACGCCGGCATCCGAACCAAAAATCAGCATTGGCACCAGGGCCGCAAGTTTCAGCAGCGGGCCTACCAGGTGTCGTCGAAAAAACAGCGCCCTCGAACTTGCAAGTGCAGCGAAGATCTCTTCAAAAATGGAATCAAGGGCTCGGAGCGGAGTCAGCAGAATCAGAATCATCAGCAAAGATAGTGACCGCGGATCATGAACCAGCGCGGGACCGATAAAGCCCGCTCCTCCAAGGACCAGCAGCACGACTCCGATTCCAATGCCGCTCACGCAACTCAGGGCCAGAACGATGGTCCCTGCCAACCGTCCGAATTCGCCCTTCTCATGAAACATTGGTGCAAAGCGGTTGAGTGCGCGACCGAGGCCAAACACCGCGACACTGGCGCCCATTGAGGCAATTGAAATCCCATAAGCGAACGCACCAAAATCGGCTTTCATCAGGCAGCGAACTGTGATCACCTGCCCTGCGAAATTCAGGACGATCGCAATGATTCTTCCCACCACGAGCAGCGACGAACCACGAATCAGTTTTCGCGAGGCCGCGTCGTGGTTCGGAATCTGAACTGAGGGACTGATCTGGATTTCGGCCCTTGTCATGTCGCCACCTTCAGACTTCCCCGGCACGTGGCATGATTCGGCAGTGACCTGATAACAGCCGTGCAGGCGTCTGCCATAGCCAGCATCAGCCAAAAATAGCGGGCGTACGACATATGAAGAAAGAGACCCATCGAAAGATAACCAGTCAACGCCAGCAAAAACCCGGCGACAGTCGCTTCCAGCTCGGGGTGATCGCCGCAATTCTGTCGGCGAATGCGAAGCAGTGCTCTGATCGATGCGGAGAGCATGCCGATGAACAGCAGAAATCCGGGGAGGCCGGTTTCAGCAGCGACTTCGAGATACAGACAATGAGTCTCCCGATCGCCTGCCAGCGCACGGAGCCCGCCAAGTTGTCCGTATTCGCGGGTAAAAGTGCCCGACAGATCGGGACCGACTCCAAAGATCGGGTGATCGATAGCCATTCGGACCGCTGCCAGCATTTCGGTGGCACGACCAAGAACCGCTCCGTCCGGTTCTTCGGCGCGAGCAGAGGTTTCGAAGAGTCCAAGGGCAGAAGGAATTGTTGCCAGTCGAGTCCGGTATTGCGGAATGATCAACAGCAGCAGCAGGCCGCCAAGGAAGACAACCGTTACCTGCCGCCGGGAAACAAATCGCAGGGCGAGCCCCAACAACAGCATCAACACGAATGCAATCGCACCGCTGCGCGAAAATGTCAGACCGCAGCCCATGGCCGTCAACGCCGCAGCTGCCAGAGCCAACAACCTCAGGCCGTTTGTCTTTTCTGAAAGTGCCCGCGCGAGCGCGACGGGAATCAGCATCAACATCACCTGAGCATAGCGGTTCTGTTCGCCGATGGGTCCACACAAGCGACGCTGTTGTTTGATCGTACCTCCGGTGGCGACGTCAAATCCATTGTCCTGAGTTACCTGGCCAAAGCCGCCCACGTTTGTATGGAATGATCCGGTCGCCTGCTGGTAAACCGAAATGCTTCCCATGAAGGCGCCAGCTGCAACGAGCCCCCAGATAGCTTTTTTCATGACTTGCGGAGTCCGCACAACATTGGTGATCAGCAGATAAATCAACAACCCTTCAAGGACCGTCCCCAGCACACCGTCGATGGACTTCCTCGAGTCCGTGGAGACCATCGCGCAGAGCATTTGCCATCCCACAAACAACAGGATCCATGGCAGTGCGGAAGTCACGACAACTGACTGCTGCCTCAGCAAAACGTTGCAAATGAATGGGATCAGCAGCGGGGCAGGAACCAGCATGGCGGTGATCGCAGGCACTCCGTGGAACCGGACGGCAACGATGGCCGCGTTCGAGTACATCACGAACAGAACCACCGGCACGGCGAGGTCCGGCCTGACAAACAGAACGATGGCCGCCGGAACGGCCAGGAGGGCCGCTCCGGCAATCACCAGCTGATGTTCCATTGCCGCTCCGACTGCAATCATACCAGCGCACAACAGCACAAGGCTGAACGCAGCAATGCGACCGTCCATGCGGAATGACGAGTTATCGGAAATCGCGGTCATATGCCGCATGATCCTTTCGCCATCGCAGCAAACGATTTTTCATCGGGCTTCGTTCGCTGCGGATTCCAGACGACAACACGCCGACCAGTCAGCAAATGACACGTGGCTACCAGACACGCGGCATTCACCAGACAGAAATAGAAAGGTATGGAAAAGAATTTCCTGCGTCCCGTGCGCGTGCCGCTCAGCAGGCACCCCGTCAGTGCAGCCCCGTAGAACACGAACTGCGCAACTGTCGCCAACAGAAAGAACGGTGATGAGTCCGCAAGCACTCCGCTCGTCACCAGCAGCACGAGTAGTGGGAATACCATTTGCCGCCGCAGAACCTTGTGTGAAAACAGCTGCACGGAATAGAAGCCGTGGCGCACTGGATTGAGCAGACCTCGCCTCAGCAGGACTCCACGAAGTCCGCGAGTGATGATGCGGATTTTTCGGCCAAATTCAACGCCCGTGTTTGCGGAGACGGGTTCAAAGGCGACGGCCCCGGATGCGAACACCAGACGAAATCCTTGAGCAATCACCTGAGTTGATGTGGCGAAATCGTCGGTGACACCTTCCGGCACAGTCCTGAAGAGGGAACGCCGGATGGCGTAAATGGCTCCTGTCGCCGATGTCACGCTTCCGGATTGGCTCTGCCAGACCTTCATTAGCCGGTCGAAATTCCAGTAGCTTCGCTCGCCCGCATCCACTGCCGACAGGCCGACGCCCGCCTGCAGATAACGCTGATCTCCGGCAACGCCTCCAACGGACGAATCGGCAAACGGTCCCGCCAGCGCTCGCAGTGCATTTCGGGCAAACATGCTGTTTGCGTCCGAGAACACGAGAATGTCGCCAGTGCAGTGTTTCGCGCCGTTGTTTAGAGCAGCAGCTTTCCCTCCCCTGGAAACTTCCATCGCAATGACCCGCGGGTCATCGAACGTTCGCAGAATCTCCATGGTGCGGTCTGTGGAGCCGTCTGACACAACCACAATCTGCAGCCGATCCTCCGGATAATCCAGTTCCAGCATGTTACGAATTTTGTCGCCGATGCATGATTCTTCATTGTGGGCGGCAATCAGCACGCTGATCGCCGGGGTCACATCAGCGGTCGTCCAGGTACGGCGAAACATCCCGCTACGAATCCACGAGACGAGCGGAAATCCGATGTAGGTGTAGAAAATGATGGCCACCGAAATCCAGAAGAGCGTCTCACTCATTGGAGAGCCTCGCATTGACTTCCTCCCGCGCGAACGCTGTGAAGTTCATCGGCCGGACAGGCATTTTGCAGATCGCTTATCGTCGAGCGAATCTTCTGCAGCAAACTCGCGACGCTTGTTTTTAGATTGAAGTGCTCTTCGACTGTCCTGCGCCCGGCGTTGCCCAGTTGTGTTCGCAATGCAGGATTTTTGCAGAGCCGCTCCAGTGCGCTGGCCAAACCTTGAGCATCGCCGGGCTCAGCGAGCAACCCATTGACCTGGTCCTCGACAAGTTCCGGAATTCCCGACAGGCGACTGGAGACGACCGGCACGCCGGAAGCCATGGCCTCCATCAGCACCACCGGAATACCCTCGCGCCGACCGTCGGCTGTGGCCACACTCGGAGCTACCAGAATGTCGGCGGTCCGCAGCATCTGGATGATCTCATGACGGTCGCGCCGACCTTCGAACACGACGTGGTTGGCAAGTCCCGATGCAGCGACTTGCTGATCAAGCATTTTTCGATCCGGTCCGTCGCCCACAAGATACAGTTTAAGATCGTGACCACCGGCCCGGACTTTGCCGACAGCGTCAATGAGATACCGCTGTCCTTTGACCTCATGCAGCGTTCCGATGCAGAAGACTTTCAGTCCGCCAGTCCCGGCATACTCAGGCACTGAATCATTATCGGGACTGAAATCGACCGGATGCACTCCGCAATGAATCACCGTCACCTTCTTCGCCTGATTGATACCAACTGCGTCAAGTATCATGTGGCGGTTGTACTCGGAGATTGCCACCACAAACGCGGCATTCCGGACTTTTTCACTCAGCATGTGTTGATCACGATGCAGATCCGAGCCGTGGGCGACGAAGCTGTATGGGATTCCGGAGAACTGGTGAATGATCCATGCGGCGGCCGCCGGGTGGCTGGCAAAATGTGCATGAATATGGTCAATCTGCAGTTCCTGCATGCGATGAGCCATCGTCACGCACTTTGGGAAAATGGCCAGCGCACCCATCAGAAATCGACGACTGCCCAGATTCGCCCGAATCAATTTGCCCAGCGTCCTGAACCACAGGCTGGGATGCTTCCGCATCGCACCGAGATTATCTCGCAGAATTTCCAGCGACAACAAGGGAAGAAAGTGAGCCCGTTTTACATACGCCGCCGCTTCTCGATGCATCTTCGCAGTGTTTTCCCGATGGAGCGGAAACACTTCCACGCATGCGCCGGTTTCTTCTGCGGCCAGCATTTCGTACAGGATAAAGGTCTCGGTGATTTTCGGAAACCGCGACATCATGTAGGCAATCCGCGGAGTCCTCGATTCGGTTTCGGCCGCGCTGCCGTTGGACATGGTCTGCAAGGTACCAGCGTTCATGACACGGATTCCTGAACTCGGATGCCGGACGACATCGCCGACGTTCCAAACGGCTGTGTCCGAAACATCCTGGAAATCTGTGGCATCACGACAAGGCCTGAGACGCCCGCCAGAAGGCCGAGCAGTCCGGAGATCCCGGTGATGATCAGCGGATTTGCCGCAAACGACCGCTCAGTCGGCATCGGCGCTTCAAGGATTGTGACAGAGATTCCGGTCTGCCCCCCTGCCGTCGAATAATCAACCGTCTGCCACTGTTGCAGCTGAAGCTGAATCCCCTCACTGGCCCGCTGCAGCCGGTCAATTTCGTCCATCTTACGGTTTTCCTTGAGTCGCAGGAGCTCTGCTTCACTGGCAAGTCGCAGGTGCGAGTCATACCGTTGCTGAAGGGATTCCTCCTCCTGGCGAATGCCATTCAGCGCCAACTGAATCGTGGTTGGTGCGGTCAGAACGACTCTTCGCAGCTCCTGTTCGTAACGCAGGACAGCGGCCCGGGCTGAAAGCAGTTCGGGATGCTGTGGACCAAGGGCGGTGGTCAGTTCACTGACCCGGCCTCTTGCTTCAACCAGCCTGGTTTCGAGTTCGACAGGATTCTGAATTCCACTCCATGACTCCCGGCTTAGAGCGGCCAGGTCCTGCACAACACGTCGCAGATCGTCTTCATTGACAGGAGAGTCCGCAGTAGTTTCGAGAAAAGAATCTTCGGTGGCTCGAACATTCGCACGGGCTATTTTGGGCGATGCCTGACTGCGAAGTGCGAATTGTTCGACAGCTCTTTCCATCTGTAACCTGTGGCTCTGCAGGACCGCCAGGGACTCTTCAAGCCCCGACAGGACTCGGCCTGAGGCATTCGCATCGGGTGCAAAATTCGCCTTGCGAGTTTCAACGAGCCGTTCATATTCGGCATGGACAGCAACGAGCTGTGTTTGATATTCCTGCTCCTGCGATTTCAACAGCGTAAGCATCTGCTGCTGATAAGATAACTCTGCGGTTGCAAGGTACTCACGATATGCGTTTATCAGAGCATTCACAAGACCAACGGCGTGCTGAGCCGTCCGGTCGCTGTATCTCAATAACAAAACGTTGGTTCCCGCGAGCGGATCCACCTTGAGCTCTTTGGCGACCGCGACAACTCGGCCGGCTGCTTCAACCTCCGAAAGCAGCGTTTGAGTCTTCCGAACGGCATTGGAAATCACGGCCGGGCTGGAAATCACTTCAGCCTGTGTCGGCAGAAATTCTTTTTCGCGGCTTGAGCTGTATTTCCCGTCCAGAGCGGAACCTTGCGGTTCAATGAGCAGCTTTGCCGTGACTTCCTGCCGGGGCTGAATAATCTGCAGCAACAGCACGCCAATCAGCATTCCCGATGCCGTGGTCAGCGTTAATGTACGCCATCCCTGAACAAGCTGGCACAATTCCAGTGTGGGCGCAGGTTCTTGCGAATTCATGGTCTGGTTCCCAAGCCGGATGATCTTTGGCAGCAGCGAGCTCCCTGGAGCAGTTCACGTTTCGAATCTGCAACAGCGGGTATTGCACCCTACCTCGCGATTAGGAAATCAACCGGAATATTCCGCAATTTGCACTGCCAGCAGGGTTTGCGATTGAGCAATAAAACGCGAATCCCCGCACAATCGTTCCATCGCGACGTCAAAGCCATAACGACGTTGTAGAAAAGCAACATCAGGACGAAGCGGACACGAAAACGGTCGCGGCAACATTATCACTGTGTGTCAACGTGGACCATAACGATCAAGGTCCTGTCCTTTCAGGGAAATGGCATCGATAACAGAGCTCGATCCTATGGCGGATGGCATCCGTTTGTATTGAGCCTGCAACAGGCTGATGTCTTTTGGCAACGAGTGTCTTAGATCGCAACCTTGTAGCCTGCCGACGCTTGAAGAACTGTAAAGACAAGCTTTCAATCGGAATTTCACGCTGCTTCCCTGAATACAGCGTATGGTGTCAAAGCATAACGGATCGACCGGCACAGGCTTTGCCATTCATGGTCGTACTCGTCACACAATGAGCCAGGGATGACGCGCGACGAAGATTCAGAAACAGAAAAGACTATCGAAAACAGACAAATCTCATGGCAATTCTTACACGAAAATCAAGAGTCTTCCTGAACCGTGTATCGGACGCGTCTGTGGCTTTGGGAGTTGTTTCGTTAAGTCGGCAGAGCCCGGGGCGGGGATACCTGATCAGCAAGCGAATCTTCGACCTGACAGCCTCGCTGTTGATGCTGCCATTCATCATTCCGGTCATAGCACTGGCCGCCCTTGCCCTGTGGTTAGAGAATCCCGGACCTGTCTTTTTTACTCAGCTCAGGACAGGACGCGGCGGTCGTCGATTTCGAATGTACAAGTTGCGGTCAATGGTTACGAATGCGGAAGAACTGAAACAGCAACTACGTCATCTGAATGAGCTGACATGGCCGGATTTCAAGATTACCAATGATCCGCGGGTCACTCGTGTTGGAAGAATTCTGAGG
>JAYSPO010000661.1:0-4545 GCA_043722015.1 Candidatus Kuenenia sp.
CGGGTTCTGAATCGATTTATGACGAAGCGCAACAACTGATGGATCGCCATCTGATTCCGCTCGTGCTTCAACACGCCAACGGAAATCAACTCCAGGCTGCAAAGTTGCTGGGCATTTCCAGAGCAACTCTGCGTACCAAGTGCAGACAGTATGGTATCACCGTCGACAAAGTGGTCGATGTCGGTGATTCGTAGTCCGCGAGTGGTGGTGAGCGTCCAGGAAAATCTGAAGTGGACCCCGGAAATCAGACTGAGGCCGCTTGCATCCTGGGTGTCGATCGAACGACGCTGTACCGTCGCCTGAAGCCGGACGAGAATTCGTAGCGAGGCAATCTGCCCCGTGGAGCAATCTGCCCCGCGAACCTATGGATCGACTTCATTCAACCGCCAACAAGAATTCCACGAAGCATCGTGTTTTGAAATATGGCACACTACTTGCTCTTGTCGTTCTCTCGTTCAGCATCAGTCTACAAACCTTGTCGCTCCGCAATTGCAGAGCTGTTTGTCGTCGGAGCTTTTCGCTGAACAGGGAGAGTCAGCATGAAACTCACATCATTCAAATGGGTGGCAGCAGGTCTAATGCTGTCAGCAATCGTCGCAGCATCCAGTGCAGTCAACTTTGCTGCGACACCTGCAAACGCAGGAACGACAATTAAGTGGACCGACAACACCGTCAAGGAAAGCGAGTCTGAACAGCATGTGGCATCGCACAATTACGCGAAGTCACTGTCCGGAGCATTTCGAGGCGCATCTGAGAAGGTGATGCCAGCGGTGGTCACGATTCAATCGTTCTCCACGAAGTCTCCGAGTATGGGTCACCAGGGTCAGATTCCGGAGGAACTGAAAGACAATCCGATGTTCAAACAATTCTTCGACAACATCCCGGACAATCAGTCCGAGAACCCTGGCGCCCCGCAGCTAATGGGAATGGGCTCGGGAGTCATTGTCGATGCGACTGGCATCATTTTGACCAACAACCATGTGGTCAAAGATGCCAGCAAGCTGCTGATAAAGCTGCATGACGGACGAGAATTTGAAGCAATTGACTGGAAGACAGATCCAAAGACGGACATCGCGGTCGTCCGGATCAATGCGTCAGCCAGTCTGCCTGCGGCGACCATCGGGAACAGCGATCAGCTGGACGTTGGAGACTGGGTTATCGCAGTCGGGGCACCGTTCGGGCTTGATGAGACGGTGACAGCAGGAATCATTAGCGCAAAATCACGCGGAATCGGTATCACTGCTCGGGAAGAATTTCTACAGACTGACGCGGCGATTAACCCCGGCAACAGCGGCGGACCGCTCGTCAATC
Organism: Candidatus Kuenenia sp.; assembly: GCA_043722015.1. GTDB lineage: Bacteria > Planctomycetota > Planctomycetia > Planctomycetales > Planctomycetaceae > SXXK01. Next base: position 1,312 of record JAYSPO010000661.1, read on the forward strand.
TGGATGGAGAAGTTGTCGGCATCAACACTGCGATTTCAAGTACCAGTGGCGGATATCAGGGCATCGGTTTCGCTGTCCCTGTGAATCTTGCTCGCTGGGTCGGAGACGAACTGATGGCACACGGAACTGTACAGAGAGCCTTTTTGGGAGTTGGCATTCAGTCGATCGATAGCACGCTGTCAAAGCAACTCGGCCTGGACACGGTGCGAGGAGCGGTCGTCACTGACGTACGAACTGGAAGTCCTGCTGCGAAAGCTGGGCTGCAAAGTGGTGACGTCGTTCTGGAATTCGACGGAACCTCCATCACCAAGCCAGGTGATCTGCAGGGACGTGTCGAAAGAGCGTCACTCAGTGATGTCCACAAAGTCGTGGTCATGCGAGATGGCAAAACGATCACGATTGATGTGCGAGTGGAAACGATGCCAGTCACGGTATCGGCCGTGGAGCCGATGGCGACGGATGCACCAAAAGCATCCGAATTCAACGGCCTTGGCCTTCAGTTGTCTGACCTGACGCCAGCCATTGCAAAACAACTGGGAATGTCCGAAGTCACGGGGGTCGTGATAACAGGAGTCAAGCCCGGCAGCCCCGCTGCTAACGCTGGACTTGAAGACGGAATGGTGATCAGAAAAGTCGGCCAAACGTTGGTGAAGTCCGTCGCCGATTTCACCGAAGCAATTCAGCATATCAAACCGGAGGATGGAGTGCTGATGCTTGTTCAGGCAGGCGAAGCTTCTCGGTTTGTGGTTGTGAAGGAATAGTCCTGCTCGGGATGTCGCATTGACCTTTGATGCAACTCAGCGATTGGTCCGTGTTCGGTGCATGAATCAACCTTGGCCGTGTCAGCATTTCTGAGTCGATGGAAGAATCAAGATTCCTGTGTGGTGACAACTTCCGGTTGACTGATTTAAGGACAAGACTGCTCGACCAAGGGGTTCGTTGAAAACTAACCCGACGAGCAGGATTGTCGAAAGGCACCCCGTACGTCGGCTCTTTTCGTGCACAGTTTCAATGCCCAGACTGTAACCTCCGTAGAGTCCCTACTGAAGACAAAGTGTTTGCCCAATTTCAATCTGATTCCAAAGAGACTGCTCGCGACTATCGTCGTGAAAAGACGCACGCCGAAATATCGAACCGCCACGTGAAATCGACGCTCTTGATACGCAGGAAAACAAGGTCCGTATTTCGGCGGTATTTCGCGACGTTGGGTCTTGCGATTTTATACTCCTCGCGAATATGCGCGTCCCGAAACGAAATAGCGTCGGTTCGTCACACCGCACACTCCAACGTCATGTGCCAATCTGCTCCGGTGAGACCGACCGACGCGACTTTCCGTCCAGCCGTTCGCTGCTCCGGTCACATCGACCCACGCATCGAACTTTATCGTGACAATCCCACCCGCAGGTGTGAATAAATTGATGGCAATCAATGTGCTTTTTCTGGCCATGCCCGCGATCGCCAGAATCCGGTTGATTCGACACACGTTGCGTCAGATATTTCAATATAGTATCTCCCTCAGGATGAACCGTCCTGAGTCAGCTACTCTCTTCGGCAATGGAGTGAAGAGATGGAGACTTTTGCAACGAATCGCAATCCATAACCTGCCGAGGTGGCTCCCAACGACGCACCAAAACCCGTTTGTCGCAGGACGCATCGGTGGGGCATCGACCGAAGAAGCAAAGTCTTGGTCGAAATTGTGTTGACCGGGCCATTGCACGATGAACGACGCCCGGTTTGCAAGGCCGTCGCAGGAATCTCCTGACAGCTAACTCACGACTCATTACACCGGCCATCAACCGGCTGAAGTTGCGTTGTTAGTGGACGAGCTTATACTGAATGGCAATTGGTGCGTCGGGCATTTGATTTTGACGTCGGTTGCCTGGACCGAAACGAATTGACTGACTGTCGCGATCAACTGGCCGGGATGGACTGGCTTTGGCAGAAAGGCACCAAGTTTCTGCCCCAGGAGTTTTAAAGCATTCGAGCGGTCGGAGGTGAGAAAGAGGATCGGTACACGAGCCCAGGACGGCCCCATGCTGCGAAGCTGGCTGCAAACGGCATAGCCGTTGAGTCCCGGCATATTGATGTCGAGAATCGCTAGTGGTCGGGTGGCTGCTCGCGAAGACGCTCGACGGCCTTGATACCATCCGAAACACAAACGATGTCCAAGCCAATCGATTCGAGCGTCCTGCGGACCATAGCGCGAATAGTCGCACTGTCGTCGGCGACAAGGACTCTTGGAGATGCCATATTCTGGTTTTCCGCGCATCGTTGACTGATTTGTGTCGGAGCAAATCTGGGCAGTTCCATGTCAGCAACGTTGCTTCAAGAGCATAGGTCACGGCCAGACCGCCGCCTGAGGTGATTACCTCAGTTTCTGCTCGTTCGGACTGCATGCGAGGCGACGCTGCCACTGTTGTAGTGGTCGTGTCGATTCCGACGATCTCTTGCGGAACGCAACTGCAATCAGGACGCTCAGAACGAAGAGCCTGTAATGTGGCTCGCAAAGCGCCGGAATTTGGTTTGACGCGCAACTTCGGTGGCAGATATTCAGACTTCGTTTCTGACCCAGAATGAACCGTCCAGAGTGAGTAAGTGCGCGCCCGGGGGGGAAAGGCATTACCGGCTTTGCCGGTTTTCAAAATCTCCAAAAATTCCAGCCGGACAAGCAAAGGGTCCAGGGGGCGTCCTGGGGTCCAGGTACCCCCATCCTTCGGAATCCGTAACTTCCCTGGGCTCGATGTCGTGCCCATGAATGCTGTCAGAAGCTGGTGCGACTCTCCAGCATGATCGTGGCGTTGGCAAGATTCCGCAGCGAACGGCTCAGCGTCGGTTTGAGAGTTCCCTGTTTGGGATGACAGCCAGTCGTAGCGTCGAAGCCTTCCGCATCGCCCTGTCCCTGACAAGCTGATCGCTGACCGGCGTGGGGAGTCCAGCAAATCAGGCTGGACTCCTCCCTCTCTTCTGCGGGCGTGCGATATCGCGTTGCGGAAAGGGCGTTTATTGGGTTTGACCGGCAGAGTTCATTGTGACTCTGCCATTCAGCCATACACGCTTTTGAGGATAGCCCATCAAGGCCACATTTCCGCAGATCTTTAAAGTGGATAACCATGTACACTTTACGCCGCCTGCTAGATTACGAGCGGGTGCAATAGCATTCCCACCCTAAACGCCGCCGCCCACGGCACAGGGAGTTGTCCAGTTGTCGAGGTTCCTGCAGGTCGAGTGGTTGAG
>JAYSPO010000662.1:0-5933 GCA_043722015.1 Candidatus Kuenenia sp.
CAACTCCGCGAAATCGACAAGTTGTAAGCCGTTGTGTGAAAACGACTTGCAAATTATTGAACGGTATTGCCGTTAAACGAATGACTTTCCCGTAAACACCCACGTAGAATTCCAGAAAAGTCAGGCTATCGCCATCTAAAGCCATTCCCAACTTATAAGGAGTCACGGATGACTCGCCGCTTGTCGCACTTCACCCTTGCAATCCTGGTATTTTTGGTCTTGGGTAGTACCGGAGAAGCGTTTCAAGAAAAGAGTTTGCTGGACGTCGGCGACAAGTTCAATCTGTCCGAACCGGAAGTTGATGACTCCGCCTCTAAGACCGCTGATTCGACCAAACGAATTCCCTCGACCAACAAAACGCGGTCGACCACAACCACTGCGATGGATGAACCACCGACTGAGTTAGTCGTGCCGACAAGTCCTCGCAACGCCGACGATGTGACCAGCGAACTTCAGTCTTCGCCGCAAACGCCCCGCCGTTCTTCGAATCGTGTGGCATCGACTCACGATGCTGAGGTTCCAACGATTGAACTTCGCGAGTTCGACCTGCCGGGCGAACCATTCTTTTCCGCAGCCATTCCAAGAACTGTCGCGATCGCCAATGATGCCAGTCTGAATGATGTCTGCAACGTTGGGCCATTGACATGGGCGGTCGGCGAGCGCGGAGTCATCTGTTTTTCCGAGGACGCCGGAGCCACATGGACCACACGAATCACGCCGTTCGAATGCAGTTTAAAATCAGTCTGCTTCCTGACAAACACCATCGGCTGGGTCGCAGGCAACAGGACTCAGCCAGGGGCATCGTCACAACAATCTGCCTTGCTGCTGCACACACGCGATGGTGGCAGAACATGGACGGATCTCACGGGTATCGCGGGTAATACATCGATCGGCACATCGAATCTGCCAGCGGCCGCGTTGCCGGGTATATTGCACGTCCAATATTTCGGGCTGGAAAGTGCTGTCGCAGTCACTGCGCCGATGCGAAACCGAAGCGGTCATGCGATCTTTCGCACGGCTGACGGCGGTCTCTCGTGGTCGCCGATTCAGGCTGACCAAAGCGGGGGGCCGTGGCTGGGGGCACAGTTTCTCAGCGAATCCGACGGCATCGTGGTCGGGCTGCATCTAAGTTACGCAGCTGTCGTGGCCGATCAGGCAGTGATCATCAACCGACCTGAACCAACACTCCGCGCAATCCGTGACGTGTCGCTGGACACCAACGCTCGTGGTTGGATTGCGGGTGACGGCGGCTTTTTACTCGCGACCAGCGATGGCGGCGTCACATGGAGACCGCCTGCCGGTGTGATTCCCCAGGAGTTCGCGGACTTACTCGATTGTCACGTCATCGCGCATGAAAATTCAACGATCCTGCTGGGCGGTAACCCCGGCGGATGTCTGCTGCATTCGACGGATAACGGGCAAAGCTGGAAACTGGTATCGCTACCGTTTGCCGGTCGACTCAATCGCCTGCATTTTCTGAATCCAACGGACGTCATCGGTGTGGGAAGTCTCGGTCAAATCGTGCGCTCGTCTGACAGCGGAAACACATGGCAGGCCGTTCGATCGGCTGGCTTTCGAACTGGTGTGCTGAACCTGATCACCGATGCGGACAAAGCCGCATGGTATCTGCTGTCAAACGTGTCCGCTGAACAGGGAATTCGCTCGGTTGCTATCCAATTTTCGCAGCCACTCAGTCTGGATGGCGAAGCTCTGCGGGATGGTGTTCCGATGTCGGATGAGTGCACGGCAGCCGTTACCAGGCTGGGCGGCAATGATACGAGTTCGCACTGGATGTTTCCGCGAACAAAACCCGAACATCATCGTTCGTCTGAACAGCTGGTGGCAGAATGGAACCGACAGAACGACGGTCGGCTGAGGACACTGCTGCCACTGCGCATCGCCCGCGACATCCGCAACTGGCGACCGTCAGTGATCGTGATCGAACCCGCATCCGACGACGACGCGATCGCCGCGATTCTGCGCGATGTGCTGCCGCTCGCCATTTCACTGGCGGCTGACGATCAGGCCGATGGAATCCAGTTGTCCAGGCTGAAACTTTCGCCATGGCGAGTGGACCGCGTTGTCGGTCGCGTTCCCGGAAACCAGTCGGCCGCACTCACGTTTCGCGACGAAGACCTGCTGCCTTCGCTGGGCACCACATCCGGCTTACTCAGCGATGCCATCCAAAAAATCTTTGAACATCATATCGAAGCGGCACCGGTGCCGGATGCCAAAGCCGGCTACGAGCTGTTATCGAACGGGAATGACAAGACCAGTATCGCGAATCTGTTTGATGGCATCGACCACAAATTGAAATCTGACGCACGCCGCACCTGCGATTTTCGCAGCCGCGACCAGATTGAGATTCTGAAAACCACGCTGCAGACAGCACATATTGAATCAACCGCTCTGAATGGTCACATGCAGTCAGGACAAACAGAAGATGCTTTGATCGCGCAGCTATATGGCGTCGGAGCCAACCTGCCGGCAACCTTGGCGCTCAAGCAGTTGCAGGATCTGGCGGATATCAATCTGCAGCAGAACAATATGGAAGGCTATCTGGCGGTCCAGCAGGAGATTGTGCGCCGCTATCCGACGTTTGAAGAAGCTCAGACGGCAGCGGAAACGCTGTTCCTGTTCTATTCCTCGGCAGAAGCTCGCCTTTATCGCTTGGGAGTAATAAAGGCAAAGTCCGTGTCGCAGCAGTCAGCGGACATGGCGCTGCGAGGCACTCCGAATGCCGGAGCTGAAACCGGGGGATCTCCGTTTTCTGTGCAGCCAAAAATTCAGGCTCCTGCGACCTCACCGTTTGCCAGCGGCGCAAGCGACGCGCTGGAAGTGCTCCATCAACGCTGGGATGCTCATGCGATGACGGCGTTCCGTATTCTCTCGAATCCAGAAGGCAGCAACGGCGGTGCCGCACATGACCCGCTTGTTCAACTGCGAATTGCCGCCAATTACCGGCTGCAGCAAAAGAGCGGTGAACAATCCACGACTCTGTCCGAACTCAGCCAACGCGACGATCAGTATGGGTTATTTGCGCGTTGCGAAATGCAGGTGACTCACATGCCCGCCGCGCCGGTCCTGCCGTTGATCAATCTTCCTAAACGCAGCGCGCGACCGTTTCTGGACGGTGTGCTGACCGACAGCATCTGGGAAGACGCCGAAGAACTTCTGCTCACCCCGTTTGTCCGCGATGCAGTCGATCCTGCCACAGGAACTCGGCGCAAGTCAGTTTCAAGTGGAACAGATATCTCCAGTCTGACCATGCTGGCGTGGGACGACGAATTCTTATACGTCGCCGCACGTCTGCAGCGAGCCCCTGAAAAATCCCGGCCCATCGAACTGGCCATGCACCGCAGTTACGATGCAAAGCACGAAAATCGTGATCGCCTGGAACTGGAAATCGACACGGACCGCGACTTTGGTACGGCCTTTCACCTGACGGTCGATGAATCCGGCGAGACCAGTGACCGCTGCTGGATGCTCGACAAATGGAATCCGAAATGGTTCGTCGCGCTGGATGCCGATGCCGCCACATGGCGCATTGAAGCGGCCATCCCCTTGAAGGAACTCTCCGCGACCGGAGCTAAGCCCGGCGATTTGTGGAACATCCGACTCCGCCGCATTATCCCCGGCGTGGTGCAGCATGAACTGCAAACCGGCACCAACGCCGTTTCCAGCGACGGCACGGGCATGCTTCGCTTCATCCGACCTCGCCGCACGACCGCCAGCAGTCGACGCTAAATTTGAGATTTGAGATTTGAAATATCAGATTTGAAATTTGAAATCTCGAAACTGCACTCTGGCAGAAATCCGCGAACGCACTCACGAACCTGAGACTTCGGATTTCGAATTTGAGATTTGAGATTTCGAAATTGCACGCTCGCACGATATTCTGTTCTGAGCCTCGCAACGTCTCGGAATGGAAAATTGAATCATGATCGCCGACCACCGGACGAAACTCCTGATTGTTCTGATTGTCGCCGGGTGGGGCTTGATCGACACTGCTCCAGCGCCGGCTCAGGGACTGCCGCCGGAAGAGGCTGTCAATCGGATGCAGGTGGCGGATGGATTTGAAGTGCAATTGGTTGCGAGCGAGCCTTTGGTTCGTCAGCCGGTCTGCGTTGAATTCGACGACCGAGGCCGGTTGTGGGTCATTCAGTATCTGCAGTACCCGAATCCCGAAGGGCTGAAGCGGGTCCAGGTTGATCGCTATTCGCGGACAAAATACGACCGCGTTCCCGAACCACCGCCGCACGGACCACGAGGTGCCGACCGCATCACGATCCTGGAAGACACGGACGGAGATGGTCGCATGGACCGAGGCCGGGACTTCATTGATGGATTGAATCTGGCGACAGGCCTGGCGTTCGGTTACGACGGCGTGTTTGTCCTAAACGTTCCTTACCTGTTGTTTTATCCGGATCGGAATCGCGACGACGTTCCAGACAGCGATCCGGAAGTTTTGTTGACCGGCTTCGGTATGGAGGACGCTCACAGTGTGGCCAATTCGCTGACCTGGGGACCGGACGGTTGGCTCTACGGATGTCAGGGCAGTACGGTCACCGCCAACATTCGAGGGATTGAATTTCAGCAGGGAGTCTGGCGCTATCATCCGCAGACGCATGCGTTCGAATTGTTCTGCGAAGGCGGCGGGAATTCGTGGGGCCTCGATTTCGACAGCCGCGGTAATCTGTTTTACAGCACGAATTACGGCGGTCATGTCCTCGTGCATGGACTACAGGGCGGCTTCTTCGTGAAGTCATTTGCCAAGCATGGCGAACTGCACAATCCTCACAGTTATGGGTACTTCGACCACGCCGCGCACCAGAACTTTCGCGGAGGACACGTCACGGTCGGCGGGATCGTCTATCAGGGCGATTCATTTCCCGATGCGTTTCGCGGAAAATATATCGCAGGAGATCTGCTCGGTCACGGTGTGTACTGGCACGACATTCACCCACAGGGCTCGACCGTGACGACATCCCATGGCGGCGAGCTGCTGGTCGCAAACGATGACTGGTTCGCACCAACCGACGTGACGGTTGGTCCGGACGGCGCGGTCTACGTCGCCGACTGGAACGACGGGCGGACGGCTCACCCGGATCCGGATGCTGATTGGGATCGGACGAACGGACGTATCTATCGCATCTCGGCCAAGGGGACGAAGTCGGCGAAGATGTTCGACTTCAGCAAACTCGACGCGAACCAACTGCTCGAATTGCACAAACATCGGAACCAATGGCATGTCCGTCACGCACGTCAGGAGTTGGTTCGGCGGCACGCGAGTGCGATCCCGTCGGCCGAATTACCCGTCACAGCAATTGAGTCAAAGCTGCACGACGAAGCGTTGAACCTCGCCGAGGAGTCAACGGCCCTGGAAGCGTTGTGGACACTGCACGCTCTCGATCGGTTCGATGAAGACCTTGCCGGTCAACTCCTCGGCAGTCCTCATCCCGCCGTGAGAGCCTGGACTGTGCGGCTTCTCGGAGATCGTCGTCAGGTATCAACCGAGATGGCTCATCGGCTCGACGAGTTCGCCGAGCGTGAACCGGGCGTGGAGGTAAGGCAGCAACTGGCTTGTACTGCGGCGCGGTTGCTGGCGCACCAGGCAATGCCGATCATCAATGCGAACATCAACCGCGACATCGACAACGATGATCCCCGCCTTCCACTACTTTGGTGGTGGGCTGTTGAACGGCACAGCGTCGATGGCCGCGACGAAGTGATGCGTCGGTTTCTGCGTCCCTCGCTTTGGAAATCAAAATTGGGACGGGAAACGCTGCTACCCAGACTGATCCGCCGTTATGCCTCCGAAGGGAATTCCGCAGGACTTGATGCGGTCGTTCAATTGCTGAAAGCGGCTCCGGACGATATCGCCCGAAGTTCACTCTGGACGCCCGTTTTGCAGGGTTGGCAGGAGAGACCGG
>JAYSPO010000663.1:0-4217 GCA_043722015.1 Candidatus Kuenenia sp.
ACCGTTCTCGACATTTCGAGAATGACAGTTTAAACCACAGATGGACACGGATGAACACAGATTGACTGAATCTTTTTCCACTGAGTGGCGTACATCGACGAATATCCACAAAATGCCCAAAAGCACTGGCGGAGCCAGTGGCACACCGCTTCGATTTTCATCGACAGTGCCACCCAGCCGCGAAGAAATTCGGTTGCAGGCCAAAAGGAGGCTCAGGGACCGCCAGAAGCAAAATACAAATCGCATTCTTAACCACGGAGGGCCCGGAGATCACGGAGGGAATCGCGGCAAGCATACGGTCAGTATGAAATCGGGAATGCAATTTTATTGCCCCGCCATCGAGCCTCTGGTACTCCGTGTTCTCCATGCCCTTCGTGGTAAAATAAAAATCATATTTGATTGCGGGCGCAGCCCGCGCACATGATTTGTCGTGGAACCTCCTTTCCGGCAGAAAGGACCTACAGTGGACCTGGTCTTCGACCACGGGTAAAACGACTCACAATTAGGTTTGAAGCCCCACATCTTCTTTTTCATCAGGACAGCACAATGAGACCTCGGAGTGTCTGAAAAGTTGCCGTCAGGCCGATCGAAACTTCGTCCAGTGCTTCGACCAATGAAACAGGGCCTCCAAAATTCGCTGCCTTCAACAGTGCCGTAATGTGCCGAGCGTCCGGATGGTGTCCAACGAGTTTCATCAGTGAAACGGAGGACTCCGCAAGCTTCGATGCGGGATGCAGGTCTCCCTTCCACTGAATCACGGCTGGTGCAATTCCGTGCGATGGAAGTCGACCATCAGGCGGAATCGTGATCTGCCACTCCAGCGTGCCTCGGCTCATTTCTTCGACGACTCCCAGCTCAAGGTCTGTCGCGTTCGTGACTTTTTCAATGTCGTTCGTGCGCATCACCCAGGTGGCCAGCCGTGGGCGAGTCTCCGGCAACAGTGTGTCCAGTTCGAACCAGCGTTTGCGTCGCGGAGGTACGGCATCAGGATCGATGGAGATCACCTCCAGATAAGAACAGACCCCGATCTTCAGCAGCGCATTGTGAGTTCCCAGACGGGGGTGCTGGCCACCCGGCTGCATTTTGCAGCCAAGCGACTGCTCCACGTACTGAATGCCCGAAGCAAGCGTGGGAGCTGTCACCACCAGATGATCGATGGCGCTGGAGAGCATCGCAGAGTTCACCCTGTCAGAGTTTCCGTGGCAACAGGCGACGTTTTATCTCGCGCGGGCAGTCATGAGGCGTAGCCGGATTCGTGAGAATTCGGAAGCGACCCATGTCTCAGCCCGAAGTCTCACGACTTCGGCTACAACAAGTAGGCCTCATCATCGGCACGTTGTCCCCATCAACCAAACGGAGCATACGTCAATCGCATTTTTGCGTCCATGCTGGCATCGCGGTCACGATACTCTCATTCCGGACATCGGATCGTTCGTCGCAAACGTCGATTCAAAAATTGACGCGCAACTGGAATACCATCACCGCGATCGCCAAGGTGCTGGGACACGGAGGGACCTGATCGACTGGCGAGCGATCGCGGGCTACTCCCAGCCCGCGTCACGGTTTTGCGTCGGTCGTTTCATTCATCCGATACAGCGGCAGCAGGCGGTAATAGACTTCCAGCGTCAGCGTCGCCAGAGCGGTCGAATACAGGCGTCCGCCATATCGCCCCCATTCGTCATTGGGATCCCAGGTGCCGGACATCGGGCCGGACTGCACCTGCAGTTCAACCAGCATATCACGCACGCTGGCATTCCAGTCCTGCCACGGTTTTCCGCCATGCTGATACATCGCCAGCGTGCCGTAGTACCAGTAATAGAAGTTCATGTCCGAAAGTCGCGGTGGATTACGCATCAGATAGGCGATCGATTCTGTACTCGCGGCAGAATCCCGCGGGTAACCGAGCATCTGTTGGCAGAATAACGCTTCCGCAGTCATCGTGGGTGAGACCGGTTCGGAATTGCTTTCATTGGAAACGACGTTGCGACGATATCCAAACAGGCCGCCATTTTTCCCCTGACGCACGGTTTCGACGAAACTCTTCATTCGTGTACGCACGGCTTCCGGAAGATTCACGCCTGCAATCTCAGCGCTCTTGAGCGACATCAATTGCCAGCCCAGCATGCTCACATCCCCTTCCTGCCACTGTTTATATCTCCAACCGCCGCCTTTGGGATCCTGTTGGCTGATTGTAAAGGCGATCGCCTTTGCCAGGGCGGCACGCAGTCGCAGATCATCGACTCTCCGAATTGAATACGCAAACTGGTTGGCCTGCATGCTTCGCGTCGCTCCGTTCATCGCGATGACGCGCAGCATGATCTGCGAGGTGGCGGCACTGGACAGATGAGCGGCTGCAAGTTCAGCATTGTCCATAGCAAACCGCAATGCTTCGGGATCAACGATCGGTCCGAGCACAACTTCCTTCTGCATGCCGTACGCTTCGGCCAGCGAATACGTCGCCATCGCATGGCAATACATCCGCGCAAATTTTTCAGCATTGCCGCATAGGTTTCCATCGACGGCCTGCTGGTTGATCAACCAATCGAGCGCCCGATCGACTTCGACCGCGTAGCGACCTTCTTCGTGCGTGTAGCCGGCACCCAGAAAACTAAGCATGACGAGTGCCGTCAATCCCGTGTCTGCTTCCTTGCCCGCGAATTCACGATCCACGCCATTCTCATCGAAACTCACCTGACCAGCACCAAAATCTTCCGCATCCCAGCGACCATTTTGCGACTGATTGGCAGCCATCCAGGTCAGACTGCGTTCGACAGCCGATTCCGATTCCTTTGTCCCGCCAAACCGTTCTGCGGCATCGCGGCGAGCTTTTTCGGCACGCAGTTTGTAAGTCAGCGGAGGATTGTCACGACGGCGAATGGTCGGCAGCACATTGTCCAGGAGTGGTGCACCAGACTGCAATGCATCACTGTACTTCGGAGCCAGATCGCCGATCCGCACGTCGTCATAACTTTCGGACAGTGGTGTTGTCGTCCGCGGAGTATCATGCGTCATGCGGGATGGGCGTGCGGCAGGATCGCGGTCCGGGACCGAATGGGAAAGACGGGGCAGTCGCGATTGAAACGTGCTCGCGCTCGACTTTTCGGTGGATTTTCCAGGCTGCGCATTGTTCCCGTCAATCGCTTCGTCATCCGCCATCGGAGCTGTCCGGCGGGCAATCGATTCTGCCGGGTCGTCAATCAACGGTGGCAATTCAACTGAGGAATCCGATGCTGTTGCGACATTGCTCGCCACCTCTTCCGGATTGATTTCGAACTTCATTTCCGGAGCCGTGAGTGGCCGCGAAGGATCGGCCAGCCGATCGGAATCATCCGGACGTCCGGTAATCGGCTGCGTGCGTTGCATTTGCGGTTTGAAAACGTCCGCCGGGCTTTGTTCGACCGCGGTCTTGAGATCAGCTGCGGGATCTTCGGCCGCCACTTGCTTTGGACCTTTCTCACCGGCGTCTGTTGGCAAAGCCAGTTCCGTCAGTTGCTGTGGCTGGAACTGCGTGACGTCATCAACCGTTGTTGTCAATGATTCCAGTTTGTCGGGCGTACGATCAGGAAGTTCCGGTGGAGTGATCTCCGGGGCGATGTCTTCAAAGCGATGCAGGTCGATTTCCGGCTGAACCGGTCGATCGGCGATCGGGGTGTTACCCGACGCAGGCAGTTTCACATCATGATCGCTTTCGACCAGAACTTCCGTGATCACATCCGGCGGCTCAGGTGGTAACTCATGCGCCGCCGCTTTTCGTAGCGCGAGTGGTTCAAAGACTTCCAGTCCGAGAAAGCAGACCCCATGAATCAGGATCGATGCCAGCAGCGACTTGAAGGCAATGTTGCGATCACCCCAGCGCGTCGCGAGCATGGTCAGCAGATGTGCGAGTGAGGCAATCATCGTCAGCAGCAAAGCCAGCGCAATGACATCATCGCCGCTCAGCGGAGCGCCATCTGTGAGTTTATGGAGAAGCTGACGCAGTGCGTTCATGGAGAACCCGATGCACCCGTTTCCAGCGGCTGAAAGGCCAGTGAGAACTTTTTGATCTGAACCTGATGGCAGGCATTCATGACGTCGATCACCGCCTGATACTGTCCTTCACCATCACCGCGAATCAGGACAGCCTGTTCGGCATACGCATCCTTTGCGGCCTTCAATTCCTGAACCAGCTGCGCCTGATCGAGTTCCCGATCTTTGATGGTGATGCGTCCCGATCGGTA
>JAYSPO010000664.1:0-2541 GCA_043722015.1 Candidatus Kuenenia sp.
CGAATGGTCGGCCCGTTGGGCCTTTGTCGATCAATAGGCCTGGTTTCCTGGCCCGATGGGCCAGGCTATCAGAACGAATGGCCCTTTGGGCCGGAACAAGAGGAAAAGCGGTCTTTATTCATCGAAATCCAGTTCATCATCCGATAGATCTTCGTCATCGACGTTTTCGTCCGTCAATTCAAATCGTCCTGATTGCCAGACGGCTCCAGGAACGTCTGTATATGTTTCTTCACTTTCAAGGACTTCCGGCACAAGTGCCGGGATCTTGTAACACATCGCCTGAAAGCGAATGGCGACTTCCCTGGCGATGTCCTCTGACTCGGCGAGCACTCCCCATTCGGTGATATACGTCGTCCAGTTTTCCTGCCCGCTCAGTCGATCCGGATCCTCGTTCCATGTTTCATCGAGCGGCTGATGTACCAGACATCGGTAAAGTCGCACGTTTTCCATCGGTTTCTGCTCGGTGGACTCACGCTGCCACTGAAACCACGAATCCGGCATCAGCCCCGACCGCAGCAAACGCGATTCCACTCTGGAAGCCAGAGCATCATCCTTCAGGACTTCTTCCGCCACGACACAGAGGCGTTGCAGCAATTCTGCGATCCCGGTTGATGACAGGAAGTCGATTTCAAACAAAGGCGTTTCCATGGCGATCGTGAGATGCGGCTGAGCCCCGGGTATGTCACCCAGTCGCGCCTTCGCGACCGCCCGCATCAACTCCAGATGCCAGCCCGTCGATTCCGCAAGGATCTCTTCCAGCACCAGGCACTCCATGCAGAGTTGAAAGGCACCCTGTTCATAGTGACAGACACCTCGATAATAGTTTGTCCACAGACTCGGGCCGGCCAGTTGTTCAAACTTGTCGAGATACGTCAGCGTGGCATCATACTGCTTCAGTCTGAACGCCAGCATCGCTGCATCAAATGCCACCTGCGAATCACTACTGCCTTCGCGCAGACTTACATCCAGCACATGCAATGCGTCGCGCGGGCGTTCGGTATTCGAATAGAGATCCGCCAGGCGCCGCACGATGTTGCCATCGACTCGATCCAGGCGAAACGCTCTGGCGAAGCAACGTTCAGCCTCGCCCTGATTGTCCTCAGCCGCAAAGTGATCACCGGCCCGCAGAAAGTTACGTGGCTTCGTGGCGTCCAGTTCCAGCGACTTGCGAAACAACTGCTCCGTACGTTCGGTCGTGATTTTTTCCGCTAACGCTTCGTTGGGACAGCCGCGCAGAGCATCACCGAGCACTCCGAGCACCGACAAGGCGACGGCGTTGCTGCGATGGGGTGCAGCCAGGGAGTTGGCCCATTTCCAGACGGCTTCTCCGTCTTCGCCCGCTCCAACCAGATATCCCATCAGATGCAGGAGGCCGCAGGCGTCTTCCTGGTGAGTCGCCTTATCCGCACCAATCGTCAGAATATCTGCCCGGATACTGTCAAATTTTTCCTGCGTCGGATCCTGCATCAGATCGTTCATCCGTAGCCGGAACGATTCGATCCGTTTCGACAAAGGCGTTTCCGTCGGCCCCGGTTCTTCCGGAGACATATCGCTGTCATCAATACTCGGCGGCGCGGTCACGGCACTTGCCGCTTGCGTATCGGCAACTCCTGCCCGCCGCGGTTCAGCAGCAATCGCGAGCGGTGACGGAGCATCGGTGTCATGCAGCAACTGCAGTCGTCGCAACGTCAGATAGTCGTTGGCAGAACGGGCACGCTGTTCCAGTTGCCGCGCCAGGGTTTCTGCCTGTTTCTGTTGTCCCGACAATCGCTTAACCGCGATCAGGCGCAGCCGTGTTTCGAACCACAGGTGCGTGCCGTTGCATTTCTGCAGCCGTTGATCCCAGTGACTCAGCAACCGCGACGCTTCGTCCCAGTTTTCGTGCTGCACGGCCCGCAATGCAGCATTCAGGTCCAGTGTATGTTCAAAGACCGGACACTCTTCCGCTGTCGGAATTTGATTGAATTCCGGATCGGCTTCAATGGCCGACGGCAATCCTGCTGCCAGTCGAATCGTATCCCGTGCCATCAATATGCGCATCCGTGATTCAAACTTCAGCGACACGGCTTCCCTCTGCGTAAACTCCAGGGCACGATCCATCGTCGTCAGCGCTTCGTCGAAGCGTCCGTGCAATGCTGCCAGCCATGCCAGCTTACTGGTCGCCAGCCAACGGCGATCGCCACGGTCCGACCACGCGCCGTCCTGCTCCATTACCAGCCGACACTGATGCGCGGCGATGTCAGCGTCATCCGCAGCGAGATACACGTCACAGGCGTATTCGCGAAAGCAGCTCACACAGCCGATCTTGCCCGTTCGGCGACAGATCTGAATTCCATCCGTGATGCAGGCATGCATTCCGTCAGAATTATATCCTTCCAGCTGACCAGTGGCCTCCGCGAGATTTTCATACGCGCAGGAACTCATCGAATACACAAGGTAGTCGTATTGTTCGCGTGAGAAATCCGACTGAATCTGTCGCACCTGCTCTTCGTTTTCCAGAATCGCGATCAGTTCGATCGCACGCTCGCGCATCGTCTGGAA
>JAYSPO010000665.1:0-1167 GCA_043722015.1 Candidatus Kuenenia sp.
CGCCGCTTCACTGCCTTTGAACAAGCCTGGTTGACCGGGATCTTTGACGGTGTCAGTCTGTGAGATGACGACCTCCTGATTCTGCAACTCACGAAGTTCTGTTGCGGTCAAAAACTGTTGGCGCGTCTCGCCTTCGCGGTCTTCCAGAGACACGCGCATGACGGCACTCGCAGGGTCCATCATGGCTTTCGCAACGGCACGCGACATGCGGAGGTTGCGGCCACGATCGACAATGTCCAACACGAAATTCTGTTCCACGTTTGAAAGTGCTGTGCCGCGACCAATGTCTCCCAGTGCTGCTGTCGGGTGCATGAAAATGTCGTGACACGCCAAAGCCAGGATGACATGATTTCCGTCGAGTGACTTCGGAATCCAGGCGACCGTACGAACATTGCTGAGTTCCGGGGAGATCAAAACCTTTGCCAGATCATGGATCTGCCCCTGTCGACTTGAGCCCGCTGAAATCTCCAGCACCAGAATCGCCTGTCGCTTTTCGCGAATGGCTCTGGTCTGCAATTCCCTTGTGAGATTCGTGATCTGGCTGACAAGCTGATCATCTACCTGGTTACCGATAGTGACAAACTGTCCGAAAGGTTTGCCCGCCAGTTCGGCATTCGGTGCCTCAACCTTTGCGGCGGCTTCGTTGTTGACCTGCGCAACCAACAGCGATGGCATCAGAAAAATGATGCCCGCTTGCAGCAAAGTCATTGCAGAAATGAGTCGCATGGAAAAATCCTGAGCGGCACGACGCTGACGGTCTGTTGACTTAAAAGTGGGTTAAGCTTCCAGCGTGTCATATTTATAGACCGCTGGCTGCCAGTGATTGTTCCTGAACACCGAGAAAACTCAGCGCGGGCTTCGCCCGCAACCCAAAGTAACCATCACGCTCCGCCGTGATGAGCATTTGTCAGTCGACATTCATCAACCGAGACAGTTTTCCACGACCAGTCCCGTTTCATGGCCTGAAGGACAATCAGCGCGGGCACTCCATTCAGGTGGCCCAGTTCAATGCTCGTCACGACGGAGCGTGACGGCTACTTTCCGATTTTACCCTCACCGAGTCCGAACCCTGGTGAGAACAAAGTTTATGCACGAGAACAACCTCGACAAATCGCCGCCTGAAAATCTTCGCGGCACAACAAGAAATCAACTGTTAGTAGTACGAAT
>JAYSPO010000666.1:0-2812 GCA_043722015.1 Candidatus Kuenenia sp.
TGATGGATTGATGGGTGGCCGGGGTTGGAGGGCGCTAGCCCGAAACCCCGGGGCTTCCTTCGCTCCGCTCAGTCCAGCCCCGGCCACCCGATCCATCAACCACAACTCACCACTGAACTCAACTTTACCAATCAACTTTTTCAAAACACAAATGGATTCAGACGAGGAGTAAGAAACTCCTCAAAGGAGATTAAAGCCATGAAAACTCTCAAGACCTTCACACTGACTCTGGCCCTTCTGACGATGGCAGGCAGTGTCGCATTCGCTCAATTCACACCTGGCAGCAACTGCCCCAACGGTCAGTGCAATGCTTCGCAGCCCGGATTAGGTTCTGCATGGTCACGCTCAAACGATCGCTACAACACACCTTCATCTGCAGTGCGACCAGCATCCGGTTCCGGTGCCAACGACTTTCCGGAACTGCCAGCCAGCTTGTCAACACTCAGTCGTCGGTCAAATACGACTGCCGCTGCAGTGGATTCCTTCAGCCGTCCTGCTGGAAACAGTCAGTTTGACTATGGGTATGACAATGGAAATCTGAATTCACGAAACGACGAACAGCTTCGCTATCGTGTGCCGCTGGACAACTACGCTCCTTCCGGCAACGATCGCGTTGATGATCGTGGCCAGGATCGACTCAGCTCCGGACGTCGGGATCGTGTGACTCAGCAGCCTGTCGATCCGTTCGGTGACGACTCGAACAGTGGCTACGATCGCTATTCGCCTGTCGATCGATACGCACCTGTCGATCGAAACGCGCCTGTCGACCGTTACGCTCCTGCGAACGGACGCGATCCTTTTGTACCGGCTCAGCAGCCACAGGGGCAGTTGGACGACGAAACAAGTGCGATCAACAACCTGCTCACATACCGCTATCAGAATCCGGTGACCGTACGAGCTATCCGGGCGATGAGCACGACTCAGGCAGTCCAGTTGTTCGCCGAAGTGTCTGAGAAGATTGACGAACGATCTCTGGAACCGACCAGTTACGATCTGCGAGTGCGACGGGCTCTGCGAAATCTGTCGATCGCACTGGACAATCAGGCCTTTATGAACGGACTTGGCATCTCAGCAGACTCATTCAGCACAGACAGTTTCCGCAATACGCTCAGCCGCGTGGCTGCCAATGGACAGGTTCAGAACTACAAGGACGCTCGGACAGTGCTCAACACTGTGATGCAGTCAGCTCAGTCTGTCCAGGGTTTAACAGCAAGTGTCGTCGCCTTTGAATTTGCCAACGCCAGCATCGATACGCTCGACAAGTTTTCCGGGCTGGAACCAGCTGACCCAGGCTCCCGCAATGGTGCGGAAATGACAAACATGAAGAGTGCGGCTCTGGAAGAAAACATCGTGGGGATTGGTGTGGAGGTTCGTGAACATGCTGAAGGCCTGATCGTGGTAAAGCCGCTGCGAGGCGGACCAGCTGCAGAGGCCGGTCTTGAATCCGGTGACATCATCCTGAATATTAACGGCAGGAACATCGGCGGCATGAAAATGGCCAGCAGTGTGGACCTGATGAAGGGAACCAGCGGCAGTCAGATGAGAATGCGGATCTACCGTGACGGAAAAGGCGAACGTGATTTTGCTCTGACACGCCGTTCCGTTCGAGTCTGGACCGTGAACGATACGAAGCTACTGTCCGGCACAGATGTGGGCTATTTCAGTCTGAGCCGCTTTTCACAGAACTCAACCGCCGAAGTGGATCAGGCTCTGAATGAACTTTACAGCAAAGGGATGAAGTCGCTGGTCCTCGACCTGCGAGGCAATCCCGGTGGTCTGCTGACGACCTGTGTTGAAATCAGTGACCGCTTCCTGGCCTGTGGCACAATCGTTTCGACAAAAGGTCGACTGAGTGCTGACAACATGGTTGAACGAGCCACGTACAACAAAACCTGGAGTGTGCCTTTGGTGGTGTTGGTCGATGGAGACAGTGCTTCTGCCAGCGAAATTTTCGCAGCCGCCATTCAGGAAAACGGACGAGGAGTGGTGGTCGGAACCCGAAGCTACGGCAAAGGCTCTGTGCAGACTCATTTCCCGCTGAGTGCCATCGGAGGTGACCTGCGACTGACAACAGCTCTGTTCTACTCACCCAACGGACGTAAGATGGCTGGCGAAGGTGTCACACCGGATGTCGAGATCAACGACCGCGACGGAGTGGTAAATGGTGACGAAGTTCTGGTTGAAGCCGTACGAGTCGCTCGCAGCCAGACATTGAAGGACATGGCGAAAATGTCCGGTACCTGTAAAAAGTCCACGCCAACCGCCGGACGCAGTTCTTCACTGAGCAATATCATGGATCCAGGTCACTCAACGACCAGCATTCGTTGAGACACGCTGACCTGTTTCAATCGGCGAGTCTGGACCACGATGGTTCAGCGGTCGATTGGTTTGATCCATCACACCGCTCAGAAGGAACCTGATCGTGCAGCAAACGCAACCAGCACTAAAAACTTAAAACCGGCTGACTGAAGAGAACTTTGGTCATCCGGTTTTGTGCTTTTGGTTATGGCCTGAACAGGAATGGCCAAGCTGACTTGCCCAACAAGTCCAGTGACGTCAATCCGATCGAGGGGCGAGCCTGGGCTGTCAAAAATCCGGGGTTGTGGGCAATTCCTGATGATGCAGGTTTTGTGCGGCTGAGTTGTGAGTCCGGACTCCATGATGTCCCGTGGCTTGCGTATTGTCGAGACGAGGCTCCGCCACGATGGGGCTCGCCCCCATCGAGCGATGATCATCACCAGACAAAAAGTCATGATCGCGTCTTCGCCACTGCGGAGCTTGTCTCCGTAGAGCGATGATCAATGGCATCACG
>JAYSPO010000667.1:0-7742 GCA_043722015.1 Candidatus Kuenenia sp.
GCGATGAATGGTCGTCGTGGATTGGCGATCGCATCGGACAGATATTGAATTTCCTTCTGCACCAGAAATCCGACGACTCGCGGTTTGCCGACCATCGCCTGAGGTACGGCCACCATGGACGCATCAGTGCGGTGGCAGGTTCCGAAGGCATCGTTGCAGTAGATGTCCGCGAATCCGGCGAGCTTCGCTGCAAACGCGGCGTCACCTTTCTTTTCTCCTTTGTAGAAGCGCAGGTTTTCCAGGACCAGAACGTCGCCGTCTTTCAATGCAGCGACTTTGGCGGTGGCGTCTGCATCGACAGCATCGGTGGCAAAGGCCACTGGTTTTCCAAGCAGCGTGCTGAGGACATCAGCAGCGGGCTGCAGGCTTTCTTTAGAATTGTCCTGGCCAGGTTCAGGTCGTCCCAGGTGACTGCACAGAATCACTCTTCCGCCACGGTCAATCACGGATTTGATCGAAGGAATGGCCATCCGGACTCGGCGATCGTCGGTCACATGACTTTTATCATCCAGCGGCACGTTAAAATCGACTCGCATGAGAACCGTTTTGCCGGCAACATTCACATCCGCTATTGATTTCTTCGCCATGTCTGTGTTTCTAATCGTCTTTGTACGCAACTGATGCAAGCACCGCATCGTCCACCCGGACAATGCACTCCTGCCGCATTTTAGCGAACTTGCGTTTTCAGTCACGGCAGCGGGTGGAATTGATATTTCCCGTGTTTCGAAAACGGTTATGTTACCTTGCCGTGGTGAATGTTTAACCCGAGCCAACGGCGAGGCACCGGGATGGAGGAATCCTCGCCGTTGGCTCGGGTTAAACGAAAATGGTCGATTCTTCAACGAAAATATCGGTAACGATAAGGCTGGCGAGCGGAGCGGCGTGAGCCCTGCGGTACCTCGTTTTTGTACCGGCAAGCTGACGCATGCCGCTCGCCTATGCTGTCGCTGGTGACCGCGCGGAGCATGGCATTGAGTTTCCAGGAATCAGACAAGCAACCACTGGATTGATTAACCGTGCTGACGAAAGAACATGCGATCGCCCGGTATGATTTTCAGCGGCAGCGGATTCTTCCCGATCGGCTGACGTCGGGCGAACATGCGCAGTATCTTCAGTTTGCCGAACGCATGCTGGATGTCTATCGCACAGGACCTGGGCGAAGGCGGCGGGATCTGCATCGGGATGTACACCGGATCTTCGAAGACGAAGTCGATTGTCCGCTGCGGCGGATCGATGGCTTCTGCAAATTGCTCGACGATCAGTCGAAATACGCAGATGCCGGACGCCGGGAAGCTCCAAAGCTACGGCGTCAGGTTTTTCGAATCGCCGCCAGGCTTCACCCGTTGGTGGATCAGGCCGACAATCTGTTTGACCATTGTGCGGAAGACGTGAAGGCGTTGATCGCGAAAGAACTGCAGCGAGACTGGTTCGACATCCGCGCTGAACTGTTCGCCGACGTGATCGACTTTCATCAGCTGGAAACATTTGAAGGCTATCCGAATCCCCGCGCCCTGTTGTCGCGGTACAACGTGGCTCAGGTTCAGGCGGCGCTGTTTTCTGCAGTGTCGATGGACATTGACGCCACGACCGATTTCAAACGCATTCTGCGAGCCGCACGGCTGGCAAAACTGATGCATACGATTTCGAGCACGGGCGAAGGGACATATCATATCCGGCTCGACGGGCCAGCATCCGTGCTGCGGGAGACGCGGCGGTATGGCATCCTGATGGCCAAATTTCTGCCCGCACTGATCTGTTGCACCGGCTGGAAAATGCATGCTGTGGTGGAAACCCGGACGCGCTGGAAACTGGGCCTGGACCTGACAGATCGCGACGGCCTGCAGAGTCATCTGCCGCCGGATTCGGAATTTGATTCGTCAATCGAAGCGGACTTCGCCGAAAAATGGGGCGCTGAGGTCCGCGACGGCTGGACGCTGGAACGCGAAGCCGAGGTACTGCATTCCGGTCAGAAGACATTTGTTCCCGACTTTGTGTTTCGCCACAACGACGGCCGAACGGTGCTGATGGAAATCATCGGCTTCTGGACTCCGGAATATATCGATGCTCGGTTGAAGACGCTCGACGTGTTTCGAGACACTCCGATCCTGCTGGCGATTCATGAATCCATTTCGCATCACTTTGAAACCGGCTCCGCGGCAAGAATCATCGTGACGTACAAGACGGTGTTGCTGCTGAAGCCCGTGCTGGAAGCGCTGGCCAACTTACGCGAATAGTCGCCAGCTCGGTCCTCGTGTCTTGAGCCCTTTCGACATGCGAATGCGTCCAGAAACTCGATTGCGCCCGCAGCGTGCTGGCCAGCTTTGACTGCCCTTCGAGTTGCAACTGGTTGCCGGCGGATCCTGTTGAAGCTGCTGCCATTTGACGATCCGGGGAAAAGTGGATTGGTTGTTGTCTGCGGCTTGAGTATGCTGCAACGGAAATCTGATGATCATGGAGCTACCGTTGATGTCCGACGTCACGCAAATTCTTGGCAGAATGCAGGGGGGCGAAAAAGAAGCGGCCGAGGAATTGTTGCCGTTGATTTATGGGGAACTGCGTCGCATGGCCAGTTCTCGCATGCAGCATGAAAAGCCCGGCCACACTCTCCAGGCCACGGCTCTCGTACACGAAGCATGGATGCGACTGATTGTGGCGGATCAAGGGGCTGTGTGGGACAGTCGTGACGGTTTTCTTGCCGCTGCAGCCGAAGCGATGCGTCGCATTCTGGTAGATTCCGCCCGGCGAAAAGCGGCCCTCAAACGAGGTGGGTTGCTCGAGAAGCGATCTCTCCAAGCGGTTGAATCCGCAGTTTCCGGTTCACCGGAAGAGGTGATCGCCGTCAACGACGCACTGGATGTCCTGCAATGCAAGGATCCGGTCGCTGCCGAACTCGTCAAGCTGCATTTCTTTGCGGGTCTATCGCTGGAGGAGGCAGGCGAACTGCTGAACCTGTCACGGGCCACTGCGTACCGCACCTGGACCTACGCAAAGACATTTCTCAAAGCCACATTAAGCGATTGATCGACTTCACGACACTCCTGCCAAAGCGGCGATCGGCAGGTACTACCGAACCGAAGACTTTAACACGGATCCAGTTCTGCACCGGGCATTGACTACGCCGTAACTTCATCGCAGCAGCGGCCCGACTGCATTACCAGCCGGGCCGCATCCATGATACTGAAACGCACAACTCATGCGTATCGTCTGCGGAGCTTGACGAGGAACCATGGCGTGAAGTTTGTACCGGTTCGTCCCAGCAGGTCGGCCACACCGTCTTTATCGAAATCCAGCGACGGAGAACGATACGTGCCTGCAAGCGCCAGTGTCCCGTTGGGGGCAATGTTGATACCGTGGATGTAGTCGTCTCCGCTTCCGCCAACCGCATACGTCCAATCGGTCACTCCGCTGTTCGACATGTGAATCACAAATCCGTCGACGTCGCCACCCGTTGTCAGCGGCATCGCAGAGTTCCCTGTGTCCATGGTCCCGCTGAAATACCCGACAATGTAAACCCCGGTGGAATCACTCTGCATGTCCGTTGTAACGTGGACAGAGTCTGATCCGATCGATCTGGCCCAGATCAGTGAGCCAGCGGAACTTAGCTTCGCGACAAAAGCGCCACTGACGAAACTGGAGTTTAGACGCTGATCAACAGTGCTGCTGGGATTGATATCGACAGCCCCGCGATACGATCCGGAAACAAAGATGTCGCCCGTCGGACTCACGTCCACACTCGTTCCGTCTACCATTGAGCTGCTGATTTCCGTTCTCTTGGCGATAAAAGGGGCAACCCAGGAGAATGTGCCTGCGGAGCTCAGCTTCAAGACATAGGCGTTCTGACATCGGTCCGTCGCGAGCGACCCGGTCGGTGCCGGAGCCCCGGTCACGTTGAATGCTTTCTTTGGGTCAGCATTGAAGTCAACCGTTCCCGCAAAATCACCGGAAACGATGATATTTCCACTGCCATCCACGTCGATGGACCTCGCCACAACACCCCATGGGTTCGTGGGGCCAGTGCTGATACTTTTCGTCCACTGCAGCGTTCCGCCAGAGTTGTACTTCTTGACATCCATGCTCATCCCTGAATAGATCGCCAGGACAACATTGCCGCTTGCATCGACCGTGACATCTCCGACGTCATCCTGGCCAGAGCTGCCTGAAGTACGCACCCATTGAAAATTGCCATCTGCATTCAGTTTTGCCACAAAGGCGTCCTGGTAGGCAGCGTTGGAATTGATTGGAGAAACCGTGAACTGACCAAAGGTAGAAGTCCCCAAGTAGTTGCCCGCGACATACACGTTCCCATTGTTGTCGAATGCAAGATCTGAGGCATGATCATAGTTGAAGCCGGCGACACCAAAATCCATGGCGGCACCTCCCATTCGCTGAGTCCACAGGAGAGAATTATCGGGGCCATATTTGGCAACGAAGCCATCGACGTTGCCACTGGATGTCATCAAGTCCGAGCCATCAGCCCTGACGGTTGCCTGATCGAAATCCACGGTCCCCCAGAACGCGCCCGAGATGTATGTGTTTCCGGCAGAATCGACTGCACTATCCTGGATAGCTGGCCCCGGCTGATCCACCCCCATTGCGAATCCCGACACAAAATCGGCCGACAGCACAACTCGTGGCTCCAGCGATTCCATGCCCAGACTGTGGCTCCGGCTGCGTCGGCGCTGAGTACCTCGGCGGTTGCCAAACAGAGTGGTCATGGCGTCGTTGAACCAGTTCAGGCGGGAAAGTTTGCGAACAGTGGACATGTCTTTGTTCCTTTTTCTGTTGGGATACGAACGTGTTACTCTGGCATTGGCGTAATCCAACTCCTGTTTGTCTCAGCAATTCCTGCAGTTTGAGGAAAGCCGTTAGGTATTTGATAGATTCAGAACCAGCGAATAACCCCCTCATCCGGCCTCCGGCCACCTTCTCCCCCTTGCCAGGGGGAGAAGGGACAGTGGAACGACGATTGTTCTCTGAACTCAGACATTGGCTCCATCGAATCCGGAATGAGAGCAGCTGGCGAGGTGTCTCGCAGACTTTCGACCTTCACTCACTTTCCTCGGAGTTTTCTGAGACAAATCCCTGTCCGTCTGCGCCTGTTGCTATAGTGGTCGGCGGAGGAGATGACCCGCCAAACTGTGTTTGCACTGCCGAACCTGACTGGATTCGGGATGCGAGCGCGAAGTGGGATATTACACGGAGAAATACGAGTGGACGTTCAATCAGAAAAAGCTCGAGCCATTTTCTTCGATGCGATCGAAAATTACCGACCGGAACAATGGCCCGAGCTGGTGCAGTCTTCCTGCGGAGGCAACTCAGCCCTGCAGAAGGAGGTGGCTCAGCTGCTGAAAGTTTATGACTCAAGAGCGTCGTTCATGCAGTCACCGGCCGCGAAGCAACTGGACTTAACGCTGAGTTGTCCTCCCAAGGACGACTCGGAATTGGTCATCGGCAGGACCATTGGTCCTTACAAGCTCCTGGAACAAATCGGCGAAGGGGGCATGGGCACTGTCTTCATGGCCGTGCAGTCTCAGCCGATCAAACGCAAGGTCGCTCTGAAGATCATCAAGCCTGGTATGGACACGAGCCAGGTCATCGCTCGGTTTGAAGTCGAGCGTCAGGCGCTGGCGATGATGAATCATCCGAATATCGCCAAAGTGCTGGACGCCGGAGCGACTGAAACCGGTCGGCCGTATTTCGTGATGGAACTGGTGCGGGGGATCCCGGTTACGGAGTTCTGCGATCTGCATAAACTGGATCTGCGACAGCGTCTTCAAATGTTCAGCACCGTCTGCTTGGCTGTGCAGCATGCCCATCAAAAAGGAATCATCCACCGGGATCTGAAGCCCTCGAATATTCTCGTCGAGCTGCAGGACGTGACGCCCGTTCCCAAGGTCATCGATTTTGGCGTTGCCAAACCGATCAACCAACCGTTGACCGAACGAACTCTTCACACGGGTTTTGCCCAGATGATCGGCACTCCGCTTTACATGAGTCCCGAACAGACGCTGTTGAGCAGTCTGGACGTGGACACGCGCAGCGACGTGTATTCACTGGGTGTGTTGTTGTATGAAATGCTGACCGGCAGTACACCGTTCGATAAGGAAATACTGAAACAAGCCGGTTTCGATGAAATGCGGCGGATCATTCGCGAAGACGAGCACCAGAAACCCAGCGAACGGATCAGCACTCTGGCAGTCGCTTCCCTGTCAACCATTTCAGATCAGCGGAAGATCGATCCCCGCCGCTTCAGTTATTCGCTCGGAGGTGAGTTGGATTGGATCGTGATGAAGGCCCTGGAAAAGGACCGTGCGCGACGCTACGAATCCGCCAGCGCCTTCGCCGCCGACGTCGGACGTTATCTGAATGATGAACCCGTCCAAGCCTGCCCACCATCGACCGCATATCGACTTCGGAAGTTCGCGCGACGGCGCAAAGGCCTACTGACGACACTGACGCTCTTGTTGTCATCACTGCTCGTTTGTTCTGTGGTCAGCGTTTGGTTCGCGGTGGCGGCAAAATCTGCCTTGCAGGAAGCGGTCGCGGCTAAGACGCTGGCCGATGGTCGGCTTGTTCTGACACTCGCCGCTGAACAGGAAGCTCGACTGCAGGTTGAGATCGCCACGGCTGTCAATGCCTTTCTCAACGATGATTTGCTGGCGCAGGCTAGCCCTGAAAACACGCCTGATCCAGATATCACACTTCGTGCGGTGCTGGACCGGGCAGCCGAACTGCTCGACACGCAGTTTCCCGATCAGCCCCTGGTGGAGGCCGCGGTACGCTGTACCGTTGCGCAGACGTACCGCGAACTTGGGGAATACACGCAAGCCAAAAAGCATATTTCGCGGGCGATTCAGCTACGGACAGAACACAAAGGTGAAAATGATCGGACGACGCTTGAGTCCCGCCGGATTGCGGCCGTCATTGAACTTGATCAGGGCAACTACGACAGCGCTCAGAAGGCCCTCGAAAGTCTGCTTTCCACGGCGCAAAGCTGGCTTGGACCTGAGGACACCGTGACGCTGAACATCATGCGGAACCTCGCTGACGCACATTTCCGCACAGGGCTCAACGTCCAATCAGAAACCCTTTATCGTCAAACACACGGTGTCTTGCAGCGTGTGCTGGGCGCCGAAGATTCTGCCACTCTCGCATGCCTCCGCGGCTTAGCCGTAGCGATCTCCGCTCAGGGACGGTACGCGGAAGCGGAAGATTTGTGTCGCAAGGTCCTGGATGTCCAGCGGCGCGTCTTTGGAGATCAGCATCCATCGACATTTCTGACGCTTTCGACGCTTGCGAATGCCGTCTATCGGCAGAAAGAGTATGCGGAAGCGGAAACGCTGTATCGCCAGATCTTGGAGCACCAGGTCCATAGATTGGGCGACGACCACCCCGGAACAATCTCGCTGATGCTGAATCTGGCCAACTCTGTTCTCGGACAGGACAGACTCCAGGAGGCAGAAGAAATGAACATTCGGAATCTGGAGATCAGTCGGCGTGTCCTTGGCGACGAACATCCGAAGACCCTCAGCATTCAGCATAATTTGGCGAATGTTGTGCGTCGACAGGGGCGGTTCGACGAAGCCGAAAAGTCACATCGTCAGACGCTCGACGTACGAATTCGCGTTCTTGGCGAAGAGCATCCGGACACGCTGATGAGCATGGGTGGCCTGGCAAACACACTCGCCAGTCAGAGCCGTTTTCTCGAAGCGGAAGAAGTGAATCAGCGGTCGCTTGCGATT
>JAYSPO010000668.1:0-2306 GCA_043722015.1 Candidatus Kuenenia sp.
GATGCCAACTTTCGTGACTTACTGGAAGTCACATACGAAACCGGATGCAGACCTCAGGAATCGCTCCGTATCGAAATTCGTCACATCGAT
Source organism: Candidatus Kuenenia sp. (assembly GCA_043722015.1). Classification (GTDB taxonomy): domain Bacteria; phylum Planctomycetota; class Planctomycetia; order Planctomycetales; family Planctomycetaceae; genus SXXK01. The sequence continues at coordinate 91 of JAYSPO010000668.1, forward strand.
TTGCCAAACCAACGCTGGGTTCTGCCAAGATCCGAAGCAAAAGGCAAACAGGCACCGCGTGTTGTCTACCTCAGTGACAAAGCGATTGAAATCACGCGAAGATTGATCGGTGACCGCACAACGGGGCGACTTTTTCTGAACAGCAATGGAAAGCCATGGACAACTAACGCCGTGAATTGTGCTTTCCAGCGAATTCAACATCGAATGGGAATGGCAGAAATGAAGAGTCAGGGTATCACTGTTTCCGCTGACAAGATCGCTGAATTCATCGCGACGCTTTCGAAGACACACCGTGTCGGAAAGAAAGTCATTCCGAAAACCGACGCGGAACTCAGGCACGAAGCCAAACGCAAACTCACATACCGGTTGGCTCAGGAAACCGCTCCGAAATATTCGCTGTACGCCCTGCGGCATTCGTGGGCCACAAACGCACTACAACGCGGTGTCGATGCTTTGACGGTCGCCATTTTGATGGGACATAAAGACCCGAGTCAGCTGGCAAAGGTTTATCAGCATCTCAGTCATAATCCAAAACACCTGCTGGAGCAGGCAAAGAAAGCGGCTTCGTAGTTGCCAAATGAAAAATCCGCCGCAGTGGATTCCGACTGCGGCGGGTTATTTCCTGCGCGTTCGATTTGTGCCGGTTGTCAAAATCATTGCCGTACAACAAAAAAGCCCCGCATCCCTGCGGGGCTGGAACAAGCCATGCGGCCTGCTCCGGTTGCATTCAAGTCGGCCATGGCACCGGCTATTTCTTGACCTGAATATGTTTCAGCGGCTTTGAATTGCGACGCGGTGAAAAGACTTCGCGGGGAAGCATGTCCCGGCCTTGTCGCCGGTTTTCGAGGAAGGCCATCACATCCTGCTCCGCGATTCGGATCGCTCCTCGCCCCGGACCCACTCGAAAGTGCGTCAGTGCTTTTGTGTTCACCAGGCGATAAGTCTCGGGAAGTGACAGCCTCAGAAAGTGAGAGACCTCCTTTACAGTCATCAGCTTTTGATCAGTCGTCATGGGTTATTCTTTCTGAAGTTTCAGGATGAAGGTCGGCTGTCAGTTCCGGATGTTCGCGCCTTTAATTGTTGCTCGTGACTGGATTTTGGAGGCCGACCGCGACGCCCTTTTTCTGTCGGCTCCACATCACTTCGCAACATGCTGCCACAATTCAGTCGTGACAGCTCCTTCTTCATTTCCACGAGGACCTTCTGTACTTCACCCGCCATTCCCTGCATCTGGTCACTGACTTTTGTCAGCCTGTCACTCACATTGTCAAGTACTTCAATGTTTCCGAGTTCACTGCCCTGCTCAAGGATCTGCATCCTCAGCAGCAGAAGTTCTCGTTCGACTTCCACGACATACCTGGTCCCCACGGCGACAATCACACTGGCCACCATGCGTTCCAGTAAGTCATTTTCCAGTGGTCTGCTCAAAACCTTTCTCCTTGTTTGGTGTCATGCCTGGCTTCATTCAGGCGATAAGTTTCCCACTGAAAAATAACGACGATCCTTCCAACGTCCTAAAAAATGGACCGATGAATGGCACGTACTTCTCCCGGAATCTGCTTCTCTCGCACTCTGCATTTCCGGATGGAACCGACAAATTCCAGTATGCCCGCGTGTGAATTCTCTCTCCTGATTTCTGACACCTTGTCCGACTCCACGTAAATCCGATCGGCTGGATTTCACTCTCCGTGTTCCCTTCCCCACAAGTTTTTTTGGGTTCAGTTCAACATCGATAGCGTTCGCTGCGAAATACATAGATCGCCATCAGACAAGAAAGTGTCTGCGCACGAGGTCTCGCCAGAACCGTATTCACGTGCGAATAAAGTCTGGTCAGCGCGACTTCTCCCGCCACCAAGACCGCCACCGCGACGGCTCACGCCAGCTGCACGCTGGCAGCCGATCGCCGCTCCGCTGAACGCTCCGCCGTCCTGAACGGACGAAAGAGGACGGTGATTGCCGGGGCAATCACCTGCGGACTTGAACGTCCGCGATCGGGCTGGGCCGCCCGATCCAGGGGCAAGCCTGCCGGGGCCGGCTGTGCCCCTTGGGCCTCCGCTGGACGCTGCGGCCAGAGGCAGTTTCGGGGGGCGAAACCGCCACCGGGGAATGAACAAATCGAGGCACCCACAACGGCACGCTCCCTTCGGGTGCTGCGTGCCGGACAACGTGCCGCAGAAAACTCCGCCAATTGCTGTCAAAAGCTGCATTCTTCACAC
>JAYSPO010000669.1:0-1240 GCA_043722015.1 Candidatus Kuenenia sp.
AGACGTTGGCACCGCTCAAGAAGACCAACGGTCAGAGCAGCTACGCACCGGCGCAACCTCGCCCAACGGCATCGCAAGCTGGCAGATGAGACCAAATCACAACCTGCGCCAGTATCACCTGGTCGCTGAAATTTCGCTGACCTGACAAACAACTTTCGTCGCGCCCCGGTGAGTGCAGCGGCTGCGTTGCTGTGGCCCAGAACTTTCGCCAACCTGCGACGGTGATGGGACGCGGCTCGGTCACTCACAACAGAGAACGCGGGAGCGTCGTCATCCAACCGGCCCTGGTGATTTGTCAGCAGCGTTTTCGGATTCGCCCTGACCTCAATGGTCGATCACGTTGGTTCCTCGTTTCTTTGAAGCGTATTCACAGTGCGTTAACAGAGAGTGTTATCATGCTTTTGAGTTTTGCACAGACCGAGCAGTCATGGTCGATTCGTTACGCATTGCGTTGATTGTCTTGGAGGCCATCAGCACACGAATTGAGTTCGTTGAAATTGAGTTCATTGGAAAGGTGATGTCAAAATGAAATGGTCCATTCAACTGATGAGTTCATCGCTGTTCATGGTCGTGATCTTGTTTTCAAGCTCAACAACTTCAGCGGGACTGATCGCGAGTTGGACGTTTGAAACCTCAACTCCGGCCGATCTCAACAACAGCCCCAGCCACCCCGCTATCTCGGCCAACTTGGGTTCGGGAAATGCTTCAGGAGTTCACGCTTCCGGTGCCACAGATTGGTCCACCCCGGCCGGAAATGGCTCGGCAAATTCGTTCAGTTCCAACAATTGGTCCATTGGCGACTACTACCAATTTCAAGTGAGCAGTCTCGGAATGGAAAATCTCGCCTTTTCGTGGGATCAAACTCGATCTGCAACAGGGCCGGACAGTTTTTTTCTCCAATACAGTACCGACGGTACCTCATTCACTGACTTCTTTGACTACACGGTTCCTGTCGTTGCCTGGTCTTCTACCGGACCGCCCCAGGCGTCGAGCCAATTCACACAGAGTTTCTCAGCGATTTCGGCTTTGGATAACGATAGCAGCGTCTTCTTTCGACTGAGGGCCACCTCTGCACCAAGTAACGTGGCGGCTGGTACCAACCGCATTGACAACATCAGTATCTCAGGCAGTCAAATCGCCTCCGTTCCCGAGCCATCGACATTCCTGCTGGGACTTGTCGGCTTGAGCGTCTTCGGAGCCAGACAATGGCATCGGCGGATTTCTGTTCCGCAATGACGCA
>JAYSPO010000670.1:0-4642 GCA_043722015.1 Candidatus Kuenenia sp.
GTCTGCGATCGAAATATCATTGATGCTGGAAAAATCAAAGCGCTGACAACGGGACAAAATCGTGTCCGGGACTTTGTTCGGCTCGGTGGTGCAGAACACGAACTTGACATTCGGCGGCGGTTCTTCCAGCGTCTTAAGCAGGGCGTTGAAGGCTTCTTTGGTGAGCATGTGAACTTCGTCGATGATGTAGACTTTGTACTCTGTCCGCATCGAACGGACACCCACGTTGGCGCGGAGCGACCGAATATCATCGATCCCGCGATTGGACGCACCGTCAATTTCCAGCACATCGACGTCGTTGCCAGCGGAGATCCCGTCACAGATTTCGCAGTGATTGCACGGCACGCCGTCCTTCGCGTTGGGGCAGTTCAGGGCCTTTGCCAAAATTCTCGCAGTCGATGTCTTGCCGACACCGCGCGCCCCGGTAAACATGTAGGCATGCGCGACTCGACCAGCCTTAATCGCATTCGTCAGTGCGCGGGCGACATGTTCCTGTCCGACGACATCGTCAAACGCCTGCGGTCGGAATCGTCGTGCCAGTACTGTGTAATGAGCCCCGGTTGTCAACGTGATAAACCTTAAACGTGATGAACCTTGATTGAAACCATAGATACGGCGCACGACTGCATGAAGAATACGGCGAGAGATCTGCCGACGACAGCGAATCAGACACGGAATCTCAGTCGGCGGAGCGACTGAGCTACGTGGCGCATTCTGACGGATCAGTGTCGCTTCATCTACCGATCGGGCGGCGGTGACGGGACAGATTTGGCGGATTGGAGTTTTCGCAGCAATGCGTCGTATTCTGTGACGCATTTTTCCCATGAAAAACGGGCGGCGAATGCACGAGCGTTCGATGCCAGGCGGACCAACGTTTCACGTTGAGCATTGTTTGAGCCGCTTTTTGCCACAAGCAACTCCCGCAGAACATGAGCCAGACGCCGCGTGTCACCGGGTGGGAACAGTCGCCCTGTCTGACCGTCGTCGATGACTTCCAGGCAACCATCGACGGCAGAGGCAACAACCGGCAGACCCGCCGCCTGGGACTCCAGAATTACGTTCGGCAGGCCTTCCCATCTCGACGCCAGCACCAGCACTGTCGCTGCTTTCATGACCGACGCCACATCCGATCGCCAGCCGAGCAAACGCACATGGTCCTCAAGCCGTTTCTTCCGGATGAGTTTCTCGATCGCCGCCTGCAATGGTCCCTCACCGACAAACACCAGTTTTCGATGCATATGGCCGGCCGGATCCAGTCGCCGCAGTTCATCGAATGCTTCGACAACATCCAGAGGAGCCTTTTGGCGACTTAGTCTGCCCACGCTCAGAATCACCTGATCATCGTCGTTACAGCGTAATTCACTGCGTGACACAGCAACAGCGGCATCGATGTTCTCAAAATCCACGCCATTGTGAATCGTCTCGATCCTTTCCGCCGCGATACCACATACATCGCGATGAACCTGGGCGACCGATCGACTGACAGCAACGTAATGCGTGACATGCTGCTTCGTCAGCCATTCCGGAATACCGACAGCCCAGCGACGATCGGCGACGCGCACGCCGCAGACGACAGTTTTGACACCAGCACGTTTCGCCGCCAGACGTCCGATGATATTGGCCTGATGCAGAAACGTGAGCAACACCGATGGCGGATGTTGCAGCAACGCCAACTTCATGCGGCTGATCGCGCGAACATCCGCCGATCCCCCGCAGTGAAGTGCTTCCACAGAAATTCCTGCCTGCCGCAACGGCTCCGCCAGCGGCCCGGCATCGCGCAGACTGATCACACGGACGATCCAGCCAAGGGACTTGAGTCCCATCGCAAGCTGTACGAACGCCCGCTCGGCACCACCGATATCCAGCTCGGTGATGGCCATGGTGAGTCGGTTGGCGACAGGATCAGGGGAATGCTTCACAACAAATCCGGCCAGAAAAACACGAGTTGTATCCAAATCCACCGACTTCCACAGACAAATCCGGGTCTCGGTTGACTTCTTCCGGATGCGAAATGAAATCGAAACGAGTACCCTGCCTACGCCAAATCTTCGTAAAATGCGCGAACCCGGACATAATCCGCTGCCGCATATGGAGCCCAACATGAAAACTCAACTGATCCTTGTGGCCTGGCTTGCGGTGACTGCCGGCTTGTACGCTCAGGAAACTGAAACGGCCAGCAAGTTGCCGAAATCTGTGGCTGAAACGGCCGCCGAAATCGATCGGCTGTTTTCAGAGTCATGGAAAAGCACGAGCGTCGAACCAGCGCCTGCCGCGACGGATGAAGAATTCGTGCGGCGGCTGTATCTCGATCTCGCCGGGCGGATTCCGGCAGCATCGGAAACGCGGGAGTTTCTTACCAACACAACGGCCACGAAACGCAGCGAACTGGTCGAGCAACTTCTCGACGGCCCGGCATTCGTGCGGCACTTCACGATCATCTGGCGCAATGCGTTGATTCCACAAGCCTTCAACGAACCCGGCACGCGTGCTTTAGTACCTGGTTTTGAAGCCTGGCTCTGGAAACATTTTTCTGAGGACACACCTTACGATCAGATCGTACGTGAACTGATCACGACGCCGATTGACTTTGGAAGTAATCAACCCGGTCTGCTGCAGTCTGCAAACTCCCCGAGCGCCTTCTTTATTGTCCGCCAGTTGCAGCCGGAGAATCTGGCCACTGGCACATCGCGTGCCTTCCTTGGCGTGCGGCTCGATTGTGCTCAATGCCACGACCATCCCTTCGACAAATGGAAGCGGGACCAGTTCTGGAACATGGCCGCGTTCTATTCCGGATTTCAGCAGCCTGACAACGCCGATCCCGATAATCCCGCCATGATGATGAACGTGCGGGAAAACAACAGTGCGCATTCCATTCGAGTGCCATCGACCGGTAACGTCGTCAACGCAAAATTTCTGACCGGCATCGAGCCAGAATGGAAGGATGATGCTCAGCCACGCAGGATCCTGGCGGACTGGGTGACAGCTCGCGACAATCCCTGGTTTGCAAAGATGGCCGTCAATCGCCTGTGGGCGCAGTTCCTGGGGCAGGGTATCGTGCAGCCTGTGGATGACTTTTCTGATAATAATCCGCCATCGCATCCTGAAGTTCTGAATTTACTGTCTGAGCAGTTTATCGCTCACAATTATGACCTGAAGTTCCTGGTCCGCACGATCACGTCCACTCGTGTCTATCAGACCACAAGTCGCCAGACGGATGCAAGTCAGTCCGATCCCACACGATTCGCCCGCGCCGCGCTGCGCGGTCTGACACCCGAGCAGTTTTTCGACAGCCTCGCCGAAGCCGTGGGATACTATCAGCCCTATCGCACGGACAACCCGTTTGTGATCGACGGGGATACTCCGCGCGGGCGGTTTCTGGAACTGTTTCGCGACGAAACAGAATCACCGCTGATGAAAGAAACCACCATCCTGCAGGCGCTCGCGATGATGAACGGAGAATTTATCGATGACGCCACGACACTCGATAAGAGTCAGACCCTGCGTGCCGTAGCTGATTTTCCGTTGATGACGAATGACGAGAAGCTCGACACACTGTTCGTCGCTGCTCTCAGCCGCCAGCCGACGGATTCCGAACGAGCCATTTTCGGCAAGTTTATCACCGACGGCGGCACCACCGGCGACGCAAAATCCGCCATGGCAGACATCTTCTGGGCCCTCCTGAACAGCAGCGAGTTCTTGCTGAACCACTAGTCCCTCAACAAGCGAAGTGTGCAGTCACAGATGTTTGTTCAAGTAGGTCCTTTCTGCCGGAAAGGACTGTGTTTGGTAGGTCCTTTCTGCCGGAAAGGACTTTCGCCGTAAGGCGAACCGCCTTGGGTCGCACTTCCGCATCACGTCGCCGAATTGCCCAGGTCGGCATGCTTTATTAATGATGGTGAAAAGGATAAAATCCTACAGATATGGATCGAATCCGCCACACCACTACTTCCCTTGTGCTTGGCATCGACGGCGGTGGCACGAAGACGGTTGCCTGGCTGGCGATGTGCGGTGATGGTTCACGTCAGAACAAAGAAGTTGTCCTGGGAAAGGGTTCCGCTGGTCCTTCAAATCAGCGAGCGGTCGGGCCGGTGATGGCACTGAGCAATCTGGATGCCGCCATAGAATCCGCGTTTGCTGACGCAGGTTTGCCGCGGGCGACGGTGGTGGCGGCTTGTCTGGGGCTGGCTGGAGCGGATCGGGATTCGGATCGACGTGTCATTGAAGACTGGGCGAGCTTTGCACGAGTTGCGGCAACCGTTGAGGTCGTCAATGATGCCATCCCACTATTGCATGTGGATCAGGGTGATGGCTGTGGCGTCGCGCTCATCGCGGGAACAGGGTCACTTGCCTGGGGCCGCAACGCCCGCGGTCAGACAGCTCGCAGCGGAGGCTGGGGATTCCTGTTCAGTGATGAAGGCAGTGCATTCAGCATTGGACGTGCGGTTTTAAATGCGGTGTCACGGGCCGTCGATGGTCGCGGCGAACAGACCTGCCTGGTGGCTGACGTGATCGGACATCTGAAGGTGTCGTCACCGCAGGAGATCGTCACCGCCGTCTATTCGCATGAAGTGCCGCGCGCCGTCGTCGCGAATATGGCAGCGCTGGGATTCGCTGCAGCCGCGAGACTGGACAATGTGGCGAT
>JAYSPO010000671.1:0-1960 GCA_043722015.1 Candidatus Kuenenia sp.
GGTTCTGCGAATTCCGCGAGCACTGCCACGCAAATGACAACTGTGCCGTTGAACGAATTCGAGAAGAGGTTTTGCTCATGCAAGTCGCGGCGCGAGGAATTGAACGAATGCATGCATTTGGCCGACCAACCAACGCAAGGCGGCTCAGGGTCATTCCGTGTCCAATTCGATCTCAACGTGCAAACAAGCCGTCAATTTCTGGTGAGGACAACGACTCCGGCTGACGGCCGGAATACTTGCCTTCGTGCATGGTCGGCGACCACACCAGCCGCACGTCGATCTGTCGTTCGGCGAAGAACCAGAGCGCCTCTTTCGCTCCGTCCACTCCGCTCGCTTCGCAGTCGAACATCAGGTTCACGCGATTGACGCCGAGTTGTTTTGCGAAGCGGGCGATCTTTTCGCCCTGCTGCTCCGTCATGCGGTTCGACATGATTCCGAGGGCGGGGACACCGAGATTGTCGAGGCCGATCACGTCGTTGAAACCTTCCACGATAATGAGGCCGTGCTGAGCGATGAATTCGCGGTAACCGGATTCCTGCAGGCGGCTGGCTTGTTGGCCGAAGAGTTCGATGCCGCGATGAAAGCCTTTTGGGAATCGATGTTTGGCAGGTGCTTCTTTTCCGGAGCGTTCGGCGGGCGAGAGTTGCTGGAATTCCTTCTCTTTCTGTTCGAACTGGACATCGCGTCCGGCCCACGCTAGGACTTTGCCCTGCTCGGAGAGCACGGGGTAGAGGATGCTGCCGCGGAGCGACCAGCCGCGTTTGTCTCCGCCACCGTCGTTGGGCAAGTAGCCGCAGCGCCACTTGGTCATCGACTCAGAAGAAAGGGAGGGGTGGCGGCGGATGTACCCGGCAGCGGTCGGGTTCATGGTCGCGACGTCGCGGATGAGTTTCTCGTCGATGTTGTGGAGTTCGCGGACTCGTTCTTCTTCGGCTTCAATCAGTGGCTTGTTGACGGGGATCGGGGGAGTTTTCGAGGGCGCGGCAGGTGACTTGCCGGTACCTGCGGCTAGCGCCGTGCCGCTCACAATGGGCTGGCTGATGCCCGCCAGAACTTTCTTCACACGCTGAAATTCATCGCCCTTCAATTTGCCGCCGGATGGTTTCGACGTTGTCAGAAACCCGTGCATCAGCGTCAGCAGGTTGCCGCGGAATCCACATTCGTACGCATGGCACTGGAAAATCTTCTGCGCGTTTTCCGTGTTGATCGCGATCTCTTTCCGGCCGCTGTGATCGCCGCCGCAACCGAACTGGCAGTCGATTCGTACTTCTGTGCCACTGCCTTTCACGTCGAGCGGTATACCACATTTGGCGGCCGCTCCTTCCAGAGTGGTTTCCTCCTGCAGCCGATCGACATCGAGATAGCCAACAGGTTTGTTCATAACAGGTAACAGGAGTCTGCCACACAAATTCGGCCAACTTCAAGTCTCAAATCGATCAACCTGTGTTTTAATGCTGGGTGCGTGTCCCAGGGTATCCTCCTCAGTCAACGTGACTTTTCAATCCTTCGGCTTCTCGATCTGACGCCCGCCACCGCGGTGCAATTGCGAAAGGCCAGTGTCACGTTTGATGGAGAATCGTTTCGTGATGAGCGCCGTGTCCGTGAACGACTGCAGGTACTTACTGATGCCGGATTCGTTCGGAGTTGGCCGACCGCAGTGCCCGGAGGGGGAATGATCTCCATTTACCGGCTGACACTGGAGGGACATCGTGCTGCGTTTGCTGAATCTACCGAAGCGCCACCTCGTTCAAGTCTGAAAGAAATTGCTCCGTCCCGCGTACGCCATACATTGGCCACTGCGGACGCCATTGTTCACACGCTCGCGGCCTGTCATGAGAGGGGAGTCAAAGTGTATCGAGCAGTCGGCGATGGCCGTTTGACTTTGGAGATCGGGGAATACAGACAGCAGCCCGATTTTCACTTCCAGCTTGGCTACGCAGGAAAGACTTTCAATCTGGTC
>JAYSPO010000672.1:0-6045 GCA_043722015.1 Candidatus Kuenenia sp.
ATGTCAACAAGTTCAATGCAGATTTGGAAGCAGCCGAACAGGACTTTCGAGACGCGTTTGGCATCGTTCCCTTTTGGGGCGTCTTTGCTGACGCGGGAAACGTCTACGTTTATGTGAAAAAAGGGAATTACAAAGAGGCCGCGATTTCCGGAGCCGGGATGCTGTTGAGTGTTCTACCACTTGGACGGATCGCAAAGGGTATCTCAGGCAAGATCGGTGATCTTGTCCGCTTTGGCGGCAAGGAAGTCATTCAGCTCGACAAAGAGTTCCTCAAAGACGGTGCTGACAACGTTGCCAGGACGTTCAAAGAGGGGATCAACGAATTTGCGACTGCAAATCTTGGACAGATAGTCAAGAAGAGCGGATTGAGTCCCGATGCGGCAAGGTATCTTCAGAAGATCGCAGCAGATCAAGATGTGCTGCTCGCTGTCCGACCACGTTCCACAGGTTCCTTTCAGAAGGTCTACGTTTACGGGACGCATTATCCGAAGCCTGAGATCCTGAAAATGAAGACGATCAGGGAGGCGGATCACAAACTGGGCGTGAATTCCCAGTTGGATGAAATTTCACTCTACAATCCACAGGAGACACTCCTGAAGAAGTACCCTGATATCAAGTCCGCACAGGATATTCCCGACTGGCTCGAGGGTACTGGTAAGTTTAAAGAGAAGGGACCAGCACCGACGGACGTCAAAGAGGCTTATCACCAGCGATTTGCTGAGTGGAAAGCCTATGATCTGGAACGAACGGAAATGATGAGTCCTCACGGGATGCGGGACGCAGATGGCATGATTTATCGCATGGATGCCACTACTGGAGTCATTACCGGAACCAGACCGGATGGTGTGACTAAGAGAATCGCTGGCGACTCAGACATTTACGCGATTCTCGACCGGGCCACGGGAAAACCTCTTCTGGCAGTTGACCCTCTGAAGTACTACTCTGTTTTGGAAAACCTCAAGCTGAGTCCGGCCCAGGCAATGCATGGTGACCATCTGCATTGGAAGCCAAAATCCGAATACGAAGCAATTCGGGCAGCGATCGACAAAGGACACATCAGCCCGGCCGCAGGTGGTAATTCGACCGCGGAGCGACTGGCCGTGATCGATGGCGCAGGATTCTCCATGAAATTCGTTGATGAGATTGAGGGACTATTGCAATTCGTACTCGACAGAAATAGTTGGCTCAAATAGCGATCTGTCCTCTGTCTGGTTTTCGACATATTCAGTGAACTGGGTTATTAAGAATTGTGAGATTATGACGAACGAAAGCGACCCACAGATGAGCTCTGAGTCCAAGACTAAATCAGAAACGCAGCCCATAGCCACAGAGGTTAATCAGGAGGCAGCAGCAGCAGCAGTTCTCCCGAATGGAGCTTTCAACTCTCTGAAGAGCCGCCAACTCCGGCGCAATTAGATCCTCGTAGCCTTCATCCCCTGCATCAATAAAAGAGGTATTAAAAAAATGATAAATCCGAATGACGATGAAGCAACTCCCATCCCTCAGTTCGTTGAGGAGCGGGCTCCGGTTGCCGCCGATATTTCAGCCGCAAGTGTTATTGATGAAGCTGAGGTCGGGCTCAATTTCGAAGTGTGTCCGGAACCACCCGTTCCAGACACACTTATCGAAACGGACGCTCCGATCCCGGAATCAGTTCCCTCGGGTATGGTATTCGATCACATTGCCGCTGCTGGGGGGCTGGCGTCTCCGTTGAACAACACGGATAGTCTTATCCCAATATGTCCAGTGGCTGCGACCCTCGACACGATTCCCGATGCGCCTGTGCCGACGATTCCTCCGGCTCCCCTACGCAGTATTTTTGAGAGAGGCAATCAGTGATGACAGTGGCAGAAAGCAAGGATTCCGCTCAGAGTCGCCTCGCCGTCGATACGCTGAATCTGAACGGACATTTGTTTCCACTTCAAAACTTCCTCATTTTCCTGCATCGTCGTGGAATACTGAAGAAGATGCTGGATGAATGGTCGGTCGTTGAAATTCTGAACGGCGAAGCGCAAGCCCGCGACATCAAAGTGCCGGATGACTCTCTGCAGAGGGCAGCCGATGCTTTTCGGCGGTCAGAGGGACTGAGTTCAGCAGAGAGAACTTATGCGTGGCTCTCAAGCCAGTCGCTCACGGTAACCGATTTCGAAGCAAAGCTCGAAGATGCGTTGCTGAGGGAAGAACTCTTTCGAAAGGTCACGGCCGATGCTGAGGAAGAGTTTTTGTCACGTTCCGCCTCGTGGGATCGTATTCATGTCTGTATGATTGCTGTTGAACGGGAAGGACTCGCCCAGGAACTGAAGAGCCAACTAACGGAAGAGAATGCAGATTTTTCAACGCTCGCCCGAGAGCATTCTTTGCATTCCTCTGGCAAATTCGGAGGGCAGCTTAAGTCAGTGTATCGCTGTCACCTGAAACAGATCATAGGATCCGCCGCGGCAACAGCTGCCACCGGTGACCTGATCGGCCCGGTGGCAACCAGTCAGGGCTGGCTGCTGGTTCATGTGAAGGAAGTCATTTCAGCAACATTTGATCAAGAAACCGAATCGGCGGTCCGTACGGACTTGTTTCATCACTGGCTGTCTTCCAAAATTCAGGAAACGCAAATTTTCTTTCCGCTACTGGATCTTCTCGCTTGCCGGAACACCTGCTGAGTCGGTACCCGCTGTTTGAATTGCTGGGCTCGAAGTCAAGTGCCGCATTGCTCGATGATGCGTCTGAAGTCGAATTCCATACCGGCGAAGTGCTGTTTCAGGAAGGCACCTCGGGAGCATGGGTGCATCTGCTCGTTGAGGGGCGAGTCCGCATTTTGCGGCGGCTGGCAGATGGCCGGGAAGCATCGCTGGGAACTGCCAGGCCCGGCGAACTGGTTGGCGAATACGTCCTGCTGACACCACATCAGCACACGGCCACCTGTCGCGCATCATCCGATTGTCGGGTGCTGCGGCTGCCGGTCGGACGAATTCGAAAAATGCTGAAAGCCGGCGGGATTGGCGGAGGTGTCCTGAAGAAGTTGATCCGCCTGCATGCGTCGCTGCATTTTCTGACGGGGCGACAGTACCTGGGATTTATGTCAGCCAGTTCGGCGTTGTTGTATGCAGATCTGCTGTGCGAACAGCGGTTTCGCGCAGTCAGCACAATTCAGGCACCCGGTGTTGCTCAGAATCGCTGGTTTACGATTCTTGAAGGTTCCGTTGTTGTTTCCAAACCAGACGGAATGATCAGGGAATACGGCCCCGGCCAGTGTTTCGGCAACTTGCTTCCTGATGGGTCCAGTGCAGCAACCGTTGTCGGTCTGACGGATGTGCGATGCCTGAGCCTCACGTTCTCAGAATTTCTGACAGGCCAGGCCAGTGCAAACATTGTCTCCGATTTGATAATCGACGAAAGTCGTCAATCACTGCTGACTCAACAGCAATCGTGTGGACAATTTCCGTGGCGCGCACAGCAGAGCGAAGTAGACTGTGGCCTTGCGTCACTGAAAATGGTTGCGCATTTTCTGGGCACAAACATCGATGAAGAACTTTCCGGAGTGGGTGGCGAACTTCCCGCACATGGCATCAGTTTGCTCCAGTTGCGAGACATCGCTCGATCACAGGGTCTGAGAGCTGAAGCGTTCCGAATTGACCCGGATCACATAAACGATGTTGACTGTCCTGTCATCGCACACTTGAAAAGCGGGCACTACGTTGTGATCTTTTCAGCCGAAACTCGAGCACTGATTGTGGCAGACCCCGCCACGGGTATCAGCACCGTCTGGCTGGATCATTTCCGCACGCTTTGGTCCGGCTATCTGCTGACCTTCAAAAGTCAGTGATCCATTTCAAGGTTCGCATGTGTATTCAAATTGACGGCGAGCCATGTACACTTTTTAGCAGGCTCTCCAGTGTCCGAATCCAGTTGATTCGACAGACCTGAGGGCAAGTATTCCGACGTCATAACTCACTCAGGACTAAGTTGTTCTGGTCCGCTACGCCGGCTGGCGAGAATTGTCGATGTGACGGACGTGGCTTGAACCTTGTTGGTTTTGATGCGCTGGACCAAAGCACTCCGTGATCAGAGGTCGCGTTACGCATTGGGCCGCCATCGGAACTTCGCCAATAGTCCCGAGTTGCAGACCAAACATCAGTTGTGTCCTGATTCCAGGTTTTGCTTTCTTAAGCAGATTCAACACCGTAGAATGGTGTGTGCAGAATTCAATGTCTGCAAATATCCTGCCTTTACTCGGCATCCATCTCACCGCACCGAGAAATTCTTATTCATGCTTACTATTCCTGCATTCCAAATCGCACGCCCTGGACTGTGCCTGTGGATAGGGGCCGTGTTCTGTACGTCTCTGAATGCTCAGGTGGATTTCAATCGCCAGGTGCGTCCTGTCCTCGCGGAACATTGTTTTCAGTGTCATGGTCCGGATGCGGAGAAACGCAGCGCGGATCTGCGTCTGGATGTCGAGGCGGAGGCGAAGAAATCAGCGATCGTGGCCCGTGCGGAGGATAGTGAACTGATTCATCGCATTAATTCGACCGATTCAGAAACTGTCATGCCCCCGGCTTCGATAGGAAAAACGCTGACGGCGGCTCAAAAAGAAATTCTGCGACAATGGATTCAGGAAGGCGCGAAGTACTCAAACCACTGGGCCTTTCAACCGATTGCGGATTCCGAATCGCTGCTGAATTCGCTGCCGGCAGCGGAAACCGCAGCAACTTCCATCGATCGTTTTTTGTTGCAAAGGCTGCAGGAGGCGGGCCTGCATTATTCGCAGCCAGTTAGCCGTGCTCAGTTCATTCGACGCGCGACATTTGATCTCACTGGACTGCCTCCGACCTGGGCTGAAGTTGACGCCTTTGAAAACGACACCACAGCAGGAAGCGAAGAGCGGCTGATCGACCGTCTGCTGGCGTCGCCTCGATACGGCGAGCGCTGGGGACGCCACTGGCTGGACATTGCACGCTACGCGGACACACATGGCGGCGCAGCGATTGGTTTCACGACGTTTCCCTTTTCTTACACGTATCGCGACTATGTGATCAGCGCATTCAACCGCGACTTACCAATCGATCGTTTTCTGCTGGAGCAGATCGCGGCCGACCAGCTTGAGCTTCCGGAGAATGATCCATCATTGGCGGCGCTTGGTTTTCTGACAGTCGGGATGCAGTTCCGAAATTCCAACGACACGATCGATGATCAAATCGACGTGATCACTCGCGGGCTCATGGGACTGACCGTCACCTGTGCCCGATGTCATGATCACAAGTTCGATCCAATCCCGACGGCAGACTACTACGCTCTTTATGCGTCGATTGCTCCCAGTAAAGCGCCTTCGCAACTGCCAGCGATCGGAACGGTGTCCGACGAGAACGCTCACAGGCAATACGAGCGTGAACTCAGCGAATTGAAGCTGAAGTATCAGCAGTTTGCTCGTGAACAAAACGAAGTTTTACGGAATCGCCTGCGAATGCAGGTTGGACTTTACCTCGCGGAAATTGCAAAAGGAGTCGGTGAGCAGGACCTGTCGACTCAGTTTCTTTCGTATCGCACCGACGATCTTCGGCCGCTCGTTTTTAATCGCTGGCGAACCTGGCTGGCGGGCCTCAGCAAGGACGATGCTGTCTTTGGACCATGGCTCGAAATGCAATCATGGGGAACTATTCCCGAAGCAGAATTTCAGCAACGCCGCGATGAATACCTGAGCCGAATTTCCGCTGAGCTGAATGCGATCGGACGGACTCCAGACAAACTACATGCACTGCGCGGTGAGCCACCGAAATGGAATCCGTTCATTATCGACGCGCTGCTGGAACAGAAACCCAATTCGCTGAGTGACGCGGCTGCGGTCTACGGAAAAGTGTTTGCCGATCAGCAGCGGTTATGGCTGCAATCTCTGCTGGAATCATCAGGCGAAGCCGCACCGGGTGGCACCGTCCTGCCCGACGATCATCCTCAGCACCAGGTTATCAACAGCCCTTCGCATCGACAGATTCGTCATCATCTCTACGCACCAGGTTCGCCGTTTGATGTTTCGGATGAAGACGCCGTGCGACTCAC
>JAYSPO010000673.1:0-5692 GCA_043722015.1 Candidatus Kuenenia sp.
CATACTCTGATTGCCGTGCATACGGACGACGGTGCCGTGGGTCTGGGAAGCGTCTTTACCAACGACGCCCTCGTCCGCGCGTCGCTGGCGATGCTTGAACCTCTGTATCGCGGTGAGAATGCACTTGAGCCGGAACGTGTGAGTGAAAAACTGCATCAGAACATGTTCTGGCTCGGACGCGGTGGTTCCATCACCCATACCATCAGTGGCATCGATATCGCGCTGTGGGATCTGCTTGGAAAAGCGACCGGACAGCCAGTCGGGCGACTTCTGGGAGGTCGATACCGGGAACGAGTCCAGCCATATGCGTCGCTGCTTATGGATGAACCGGACAGGCTGCGAGCTCATCTGCTGTCCGTGAAGGCCCAGGGATTTCGAGCGTTCAAAATTGGCTGGGGACCGTTTGGACGGCGGAATGCCGCTACCGATGAAGCCATCGTCAAAGCGGCTCGCGAAGCCGTTGGTTCTGAATCCCGACTGATGGTCGATGCCGGTGGCAGTGATGCGCATTGGACCAACGGCTACAAGTGGGCTCTGAACACTTCAAAGATGCTGGCAGACTATGACGTGCATTGGTTTGAGGAAGCGCTGCATCCGGATGCCCTGGAAGACTACGTCAAACTCCGCGAACATTCACCCGTGCCGATCGCCGGGGGGGAAGTGCTGACTCGGCGTCAGGCGTTTCAGCCGTGGTTGCAAGCCCGTGCGTTTGACATCGTGCAGCCGGATGTCACGAAGGTCGGCGGAATCAGCGAAGAACGTCGAATCGGCTGGATGGCACAGGAACACGGTGTGCGATTCATCCCACACGGCTGGAACACAGCAGTGGGACTGGCCGCCGACCTGCATCTGGCATCAGCGTTTCCCGGCACCGATCTGGTTGAATACCTCACCGGTTCCCCCTTCATCGACGAAATCACGGTCGGCGGCTGGCAACTGGACGCAGATGGAATGCTGGCGATCCCAAAGGCCCCCGGCCTTGGCCTGGAACTGGATCCGGACGCAGTACACAAATACACGGGCGTTGATAACCTTCTGTAGTGTGGCGCTGGGTTGCGCAAAATTTGCGTCGAATAGAGTTATCTGTTAATCCGGCTTTTGTCCCGTCACCACTGGTGACGTTTCCGAAGGTTCTTGCCGCAAAGCGGCATAATGTGAAAGCCTGGGGCATGACAGAAAACAGCCACCAGCCACATCCGAAACTTCTCATTGACTGGTGGCAGGTCCGGGATTCGCTGCGGAGCAGCGGCGTGCGGTAGCCCGCTGTGAAACCGCAGGTTATTGGCGCACAACACGGCGGAGCTGCAGAGCAGCGACTCAGATTCCATCCTCTACAAACGGTTTGCCGCATTCGAGAGTGGTTATTTGTGGTTTCAGAACTAAACTGCCAACGTTCGTGCTGGGTTAAAGATGCGGGACCCTGTTGTTTATGAGATTTTCAAAGCCAACATTGTTGCCACTGTTTGCCATTTGGTTCGCGGTTGCGTTTTCACTGACAGGTGCATTCACCGGTAACAGGAGCGCCGTGGCGCAGACGGAAGATGTCAGTGGCTTCATCAACCAGAATTGCCTGGATTGTCACAATGCCGCCGAGAAATCGGGCGGATTGGATCTCGGCGATTTACCAGTGTCGTTCGAATCGCTGGAGAGTCGCAACATGTGGATCAGGATCTATGATCGGGTCCACAGCAGTGAAATGCCGCCGGAATCAAAGTTGACGGCAGCACAACGTGAACCGTTTACAGACGCGCTCCGTACGGCGTTGGTGGCTGAGATTTCCTCGCAACAACAACGCGAAGGCCGCACCGTGCTGCGACGCCTGAATCGCCGGGAATTCGAAAACAGCCTGCATGATCTGCTGGGTGTCAATGTCGCGATTCAGCACTTGCTGCCGGAAGACGGACGTTCGCAGGGATTCGACACGGTCGCCGAAGGCTTAAGGATTTCCGTCGTGCAGATGGAAAAGTATCTCGAAGCAATCGATCTGACACTGGATGATGCCGTGCGTCTGACGGAGCGTCCCGAAGCAATTAGCAAACGATTTCGCTTTCAGGATGAAAAGGAAGTCCGCAAGAACCTGGACACGCCGGAAGAGCACGTTGATCCCGCCTCGGGGCAGCGTCATCGACGGTTGTTCCGTGAACTGGATAATGCTGTCGTCTTTATCAGTCATGGTTATTCGCCCGATCACTTGAAGCAGTTCTCACCGCCTTCGCAAGGCCTCTATCACGTTCGCGTCTCTGCCTACGCCGTCGATAGTCGTGGTGACCCAATCGCCCTGCGAGTCTATGCCAGTGACTGGAAAAGCGAACGATTGCTCCACTACTTTGAACTCCTGCCGGACAAGCCGCGAACGGTCGAATTCACGGTTCCGCTGACTGCACGCGAACATTTTCGTTTCACTGGATATGGCATCGGGATCGATGGCGCCGGGAAAAGCCTGTGGAACGTCGATAGCGTCAAGGACTGGAAAGTCCCCGGGATGGCGATCGAGTGGATCCAAATCGAAGGGCCGTTGCTGGATCAGTGGCCGCCCGCAGGCGTCGCGAGCATGTTCGGGGAGGATGCGATCCGTAAACTGGAAAACCGTGGCCGCTGGACCAATCAGGGACACATCGGATTTGAACTGGCTCCTGAAGATCCGCAAGCCTCGGCCACCGCAGCGCTCACGCAATTCGCCACGCGCGCGTTTCGTCGTCCGCTGGCTGACGGGGAAGCCGATCGTTTTGTCCAACTGGCTCACACGGAACTCGATCGAGGCCGCTCGTACGAGCAGGCGATGCGGGTTGCCCTGCGGGGAATTTTAATTTCGCCGCGTTTCCTGATGCTGGACGAATCGCCGGGGATGCTGGATGACTATGCCCTCGCGTCTCGACTGACGTATTTTTTCTGGAGCGGTCCGCCGGATGATGAGCTGCTACGTTTGGCCAGCGAGGGACAACTCTCGAACGCCAGGGTGCTGCACCAGCAGGTTGATCGACTGCTCGCTGCGCCGCGTGCCGCACAATTTGTCTCCAGCTTTGTAGGTCAGTGGCTGGACCTGAATCAGATCGATGCGACTGTACCTGATACAAAGCTGTATCCGGAATACGACGATCTCCTGCGCAGCTCGATGGTTTTGGAAACGCAGGCGTACTTTCGTGAGATGCTCACACAGAACCTGCCCATCGCGAACCTGATCTCTTCGGATTTCGCGATGCTCGATGGTCGCATGGCGGAACACTATGACCTGTCGGGTTCATTCCTTGATTCGAAGGGTGAGCGGCACGACGAAGAATTCCGCCGAGTCTCCCTGCCAGCGGACAGCGTGCGCGGCGGCGTGATGACGCAGGCTGCGATCCTGAAAGTGACGGCCAATGGAACGGTGACTTCCCCCGTGCTGCGTGGAGCCTGGATTCTGCGGCGGATCATCGGCAAGCCGCCTTCGCCTCCGCCACCGGTCAATGCGATTGAACCGGACACACGCGGGGCAACGACGATTCGGCAGCAACTGGCGAAACATCGAGACTCCGACACGTGCAATCGATGCCATCGCGAAATCGATCCGCCTGGCTTTGCGCTGGAGAGCTTCGACGTCATCGGTGGTTTTCGCGAGCGATATCGGTCGGTCGGCGACGGTGATGCTCCCAGCGAGAAACTTCACGGCAGAAATATCTGGGAGTACAAGCTCGGACAACCTGTCGATTGCACTGGCCAGACCGCCGACGGAAAGCCTTTCACGGATATTCGCGATTTCAAGCGACTGATGTTGATGGAGGAAGAACAAATCGTCCGCTGTCTCACCGAGAAACTGATCACGTATGCGACCGGTTCCGGCATCGGCTTTACCGACCGCGACGAAGTCGCACAAATTGTGACGAAAGTCCGATCGCAGGACTCCGGCCTGCGGACGTTGATTCATGAGGTCGTGGCCAGCGAATTGTTTCTGAAGAAGTAACGGACACCCTATGCGCAATCGATTACCACGAACGCCTCGTCGAAACTTTCTGCGTGCCTCAGGAGTCGGCCTCGCTCTGCCGCTGCTGAATGCCTTTCTTCCCCGCAGTGCTGCGGCGATCGAAGAGAGCGTTCCACAGCGACTGGTCTGCATTTGTACCTCGCTGGGGTTGCATACTCCGTTCCTTTTTCCGGAGCAAGCCGGACGGGACTACGAGCCGACTCCGTACCTTAAGCTGCTCGAAGAGCATCGCGGGGACCTGACGGTGTTCAACGGCATCTCGCACCCGGATCAGTCAGGTTCTGACGGTCATTCTTCGGGTATGACCTGGTTGACGTCCGCCCGCCATCCGGGACTGCCCGGCTTTCGCAACACCGTGTCGATTGATCAGTGGATCGCCGGTCGGATCGGGCTGGAAACTCGGTTTCCGTCGCTGCAACTCAGCACCGATGGTTCCAGTCAAAGCATCTCGACCAGCGGCATTATGATTCCCGGTGAGCAATCGCCCTCGAAGATGTTCGCGAAGCTCTTCCTGGATGGTTCTGCCGACGAACAGGAATCGCAGATGCAGAAACTTCGCGAGGGGCGAAGCATCATGGATGCCGTGTTTGATGAAGCCAAACAGTTCGAACGTCGCGTCGGGAAAGAGGACAAGTTAAAGCTGGCGGAGTACTATCAGTCAGTTCGCGAAATGGAACAGCGACTCGTGACTGCCGAAGCCTGGATTCACAAACCGAAGCCCCAGGTCGATGTTCAGCAACCTCAGGACATCAAGGAACGCAACGACCTCATCGGACAGATGCAATTGCTGTTCGAATTGATCCCGCTGGCATTGCAGACGGATTCCACACGTCTGATTACAATCATGATTCAGGGACGTAACGACGTGCCGCCGGTTCCCGGCGTGACAATTGACCATCACAATCTTTCGCATCACGGTCAGGATGCAGAGAAAATCCGGCAGCTGCGTTTGATTGAAGAGGCTCAGATCAAGTCCCTGGAAAAACTGATCGCGGACATGAAGCGCAAGACGGAGGGCGATCGCCGTCTGCTCGACAACACTGCGATGGTTTTTGGCAGCAACCTGGGCAACGCCAATGCCCACGATACAAAGAATCTACCCGTGTTGCTCGCAGGAGGCCGTTTCCGGCACGGTCAGCATCTGATGCTCGACCGCGAAAACAACACACCGTTGTGCAATTTGTTTGTCCAGATCGCGCAGCAGATGGGACAGCCTCTCGACAACTTTGGCAGCAGCACCAGCACGAGTGTCAATGGTTTGGCGACAATCTGAAACTCCGAACTCCTTAAGTGCGACTCAAACATCGCGAACTCCCCGAGAACACCGTTTGGGAATCGGCAATACATCATGCAGTCGGGCACAGATCGATATGTTCGTGTTGTGCGACTCAGCATCATCGCCTTGCCATTCACCATTGCGATTGGCGTGATGTGTGTCGCAGTGATCACGCTGTGGATTGTTGCTCATCAGGCGGCCACAGAACCACAGGATGAACGATCGCCGTTTCGAAGGATTGTCGGCGTATCGCCCGACAAGTTCAGCGACATCAGATATTTTTCCGCTGGCGGCGAAGACGGTTCGTGGCACTGTCGTTTTCGCTTCTCCAGGCCTGGCGGTCTTTGGAAGATTCTGGAGGTAAACAGACTTACAAAAAGTGACAAGGTGGATCGGACACTCTTCCTGCGGTCATGGGGCATTAATGTGGCAGAATGCCCCGACTGGTACGACCTGCA
>JAYSPO010000674.1:0-2488 GCA_043722015.1 Candidatus Kuenenia sp.
GGACGGCGGATGGCACGACGCTGGAAAGGCAGTTAGACTCAGCACTTTGCCCCACCGGACTGAGATTTTAGTTGCTATCGAGGAGTTTTGTGCTTGTGTTGAGTGACCATCCATTGGCGTCATTCTGGAAACTGGATCCGGACACGACTTACCTGAATCATGGTTCATTCGGGCCTTCGCCGCTGCCTGTGCAGCAGGCACGGGCGGCTTGGAGTGAGCGACTGGAACGCCAGCCGATGCGGTTTTTCTGCCAGGAAATGGAAGCAGAGCTTGATTCGGCTTCGGCTGTCCTTGCTGAGTTTCTGAAGACGCAGCCCGATCGATTGGCGTTGATCGACAACGCAACCGTGGCGATGAACGTGGTTGCGGCAAGCATTGCCCTGAAACCCGGCGATGAGATTCTGATTAATGACCACGAATACGGAGCGGTGAAAAATATCTGGCAAACCCGGTGCCGTGAATCCGGTGCCAGTCTTGTGACAGCCACGCTGCCGTTTCCCCCGACAGCTGCTGAAGTCGTGACCGCAATCGAGTCCGCCATTACGCCGAGAACACGTCTGATTGTCGTCAGTCATGTCACCTCCGCGACTGCCTGTATTCTGCCGATCAAAGCGATTTGCCAGATGGCCCGGACACACGAGATCCCTGTCTGTGTCGATGGGCCTCACGCGATCGCGATGCTGGATGTGAATCTGAACGATCTGGGCTGCGACTATTATTGCGCCAGTGGTCATAAGTGGTTGTGTGCACCCTTCGGCAGCGGTTTTCTATGGGTGAATCCTCGACATCATCCGTCGATCCGCTGTCCCGTCATCAGCTGGGGTGGCAGCATTGCGGGGCGACCGGCGACCTGGAAAGATCGTACAAACTGGCTGGGAACGCGCGACCCGGCACCTTTGCTGGCCATGGCAGATGCTGTCCGGTTCTTCACGCCGGAACGTCTGCAGCAGTATCGTCAACATGCGCATGCTCTTGTCAGCCACACCAGGCGAGCTTTGCTGGATATGCCCGGCTTAGGTAAATTCTGCACGCCCGATGAATCAGACTTCGTCAGCATGGCTGCCGTCGAATTGCCTCAACCGCCAGGCTGGAAACCGGGCTATCACGGATCTCCCGATCCGCTGCAAATTGAATTACGTGACCGTCATCAGATCGAGATTCCGGTCGGCTCATGGAATGGGCATCGTTTTCTCCGTGTGTCGGCTCACCTGTACACCACGTTGTCAGACGTTGAACGACTGTTGGCTGCATTATGAACAACAGGAGGACAGCATATTTCCCAATGTGTTTTGAAAGGTCGTCCGACTTGTGAGAGTTCAGCCTGAGGCGCTAGCCGATTCGAAAGCAGGAAAGCAATTCTTATGACACCAGGTTTATTCTCCGTCAGCTATGCTGGATTCTGGGGGCAGGCGTCGCTGAATCTGCACGACTTCATCAGGCATGCAGGAAAGCTGGGCTTTCCGTCAGTCATGATTGCCGGCAAACGACCTCATCTTTCACCGCTGGACATTACGCCGGAGTCCATGGCCGCATTGCGTCAAACGCTTGCGGACGCTAATGTTCGATGCGATGTTGTGGCAGCCTACACGAACCTCATGCAGCCCTCGTCGATCGGCAGTGAGGTCCCGCTGGTGGAATTTCAGATCGCCTATGTCGAATCGCTGGCCCGCTGTGCGGCGCAGATCGGTGCGTCGATTGTGAGGATCTTTACAGCGTACGAAGCAGATGGCCAGGTCTTGCAGGTTCAGTGGAATCGTTGTTGCACGGCAATTCGGGAAGTGTGTGACCGTGCGGCATCGCATGGCGTTACCATCGCGATTCAGAATCATCACGACATCGCGCTGCACACAGATGCTCTTTTGGAACTTCTGACCGATATTGATCGTCCGAACTGCAAATTGGGATTCGATGCCTGGTCGCCGGCCTTACGCGGTGAGTCCCTGTATGAGGCCGCCAGGAAAGCGGCTCCCCATGCTGTGATCACCACGAATGCAGACTACATTCGCGTTCCGCGCCATCGTTACCAACCGGAACTTGTCAACTACGAACCTGTTTCTCCGGACTGGGTGCGAGCTGTCCCATTCGGGCAGGGGTTTATCGACTACCCGGCCTTTTTTCAGGGTCTGCGCGACGGCGGGTTTGAGGGGTTGGCGATTTACGAAATCTGTTCGCCCATACGTGGCGGTGGTGATCAGCAGAATCTCGATATATGCTCCGGTCGTTATCTGGACTGGATGCGTGAGCAGAGACTCATCTGAATTCCTCGCGCGCGACGATCGTCGGCAACGGCACAACACTGGCAAAAGGAGGTGCAGTTGCGGATGATTGTTAAAGTAGGTCCTTTCTGCCGGACTCATCCTTACCCACATTTTCTCATTCAAAAGCCCTAAAAAATCAGGACATTTCGATGATTCATAGGTCCATGGATCCCAAGTCGATGTGGAGGGAGACCTCGCTTCGGATGACAAACACCGCGATTCATGCGTTC
>JAYSPO010000675.1:0-1246 GCA_043722015.1 Candidatus Kuenenia sp.
CTGAGAGGCAGCACAAAGACAGCTCCGGCACCGAAGAAAATTGTGAAGGAAAACAAGACGGTCACGAAAACGGCGAAGGCCAGTCCGAAACCAGCAGCGTCGTCCGGTGGTCGATCGCCTCGATTTCCCCGGAATGTCCTTGTCGGCGGACTGGCTGGGTTTCTGCTTCTTTTTGCTGCAGTTGTCTATCGAATTCAGACCGACCAGGGCACTTTGATTCTGACCATCGAAGATGATGATCAGGTGGAAGCCAGGCTGAACAAAAAAGGACTGGAGATTGAAGATGCGAAAACCGGCCGCATCTGGCATCTGACACCGAACAAACCTGCGCCAATGCCATCAGGCGATTACAAGCTTCCGAAGGTGGATGGCCTGCTGCTGAGTGTCACCGATGACTCCGGCACGGAATTCACGACTGCCGAATTCAAGATCAAGCGAGGAGACAAGACGACGGTGCGTGTGACGCTGGAGCCGAAACCCGATCCACAGCCTGAACCCAATCCAAAGGGTATGGCGGCCGATAGTCCACCGGTCAAAGAAGTCGCTGCGTCAACATGGAAGGGCTGGCCTGCCGATGCTCCCGCACCGGCAATTGCCCCGTTTGATGCCACTCAGGCACGACAATATCAGGACGCCTGGGCAAAGCACCTTGGCGTTCCTGTCGAGTACACAAACTCCATCGGGATGAAATTCGTGCTCATTCCGCCAGGAGAGTTCACGATGGGCAGCACTCACGAAGAGATTGAAGCGGCACTTAAAGATACGTTGCAGGAACAGGGGCGGGAGAGCATTAGTAGTGGATCTGCACAACACAGAGTTGTCCTGTCTCATGCGATATACCTTGGTGTTTATGAAGTGACGCAGGCACAGTTCGAACTCGTGATGGGAAATAATCCCGCACAATTTGCAGCGAAGGGACGGGCGAAACATGTCGTCGTGGGGATCGACACAACGAATTTTCCGGTAGAAGCCGTCAGTTGGAACGATGCGTTTGAATTCTGCGCCAAACTGAATGTCGAGGAGAAACAAGGCAAACCAGATTCCAATAGCAGCGCGAAAGAAACGTCGCTGACAGATACCAGCTACCGCTTGCCGTCGGAAGCGGAATGGGAGTTTGCCTGCAGTTCCGGAACAATCGTAATCGGGTCGAGTCTGCCGGATCAAAACCTGGCTGAGACTGGCTGGTACGAACCGCATTCGTCTGGCCATCCGCACCCCGTGGGAATATTGAAAGCAAATTCGTTCG
>JAYSPO010000676.1:0-12746 GCA_043722015.1 Candidatus Kuenenia sp.
TTCTGAATGCGTTTGCTCCTGACCAGATGGAAGCCACTCCCATTGCTGGCCTGAACATCGCCGTGCTGTATGGTTTTGGCCTGATCATCGGAGCCATCCTGCTTTCCGGACTGTACGGCTTCCTGTGCCGCGAGAAATCTTCGCCGAACAATCAGGAGCCGCGAGCATGATTCACGAACTCTCGTGGAAAGCTGTGATCTTCTTTTCCATCTTCGTGGGTTTCACACTTGGTCTGAGCTTCTGGCTGGGGCGTAAGGCGAAATCATCCGAAGGCTTTTTCGCGGCCCACGGACAGATCCCGTGGTTCGTGAACGGAATTGCGTTTGCGGGAGATTATCTGTCAGCGGCATCATTCCTCGGTATCTGCGGAATGATTGCGTTCTACGGCTATGACGGATTTCTGTATTCGATCGGTTATCTCGCCGGCTGGATCGTGGCCTTGTTCGTGATCGCCGAACCCATGAAGCGGCTGGGACGGTTTACGTTTGCGGATGCACTGGATTCGAAATTCAATTCACCGGGAATCAAACTGGCGGCTGGTATCAGCACGCTGGCGGTGAGCATTTTCTATCTGATCCCGCAGATGGTCGGTGCCGGTGTGCTGGTGCAGCCACTGCTGGCATTGCCGCACTGGGCGGGCGTGGTTCTGGTCGGGACCGTTGTCATTATGATCGTCGTCACGGCCGGAATGGTTTCGACGACATGGGTGCAGTTTCTCAAAGGCACGCTGCTGGTTTTCTTCAGTGCCATTCTGACATGGATGATTCTGCAGAAAGGCTTCAAGGTCGAAGAAGGTGGCAACGATGGCTACAAATTCCGCACGCTCACTGCCACTGCTGATGACCTGACAAACGACGACGGATCGCTCGGAGGTCTGAGCAACATTGACGTCCTTCCGACACCGGAAGGCTGGGACAAAACGAAGCAGTCCTATGTTCATCTGCGGGATCGTCAGACGAAACGCACGACGGTATTCCATGTCGTCAAGCCCGCCACGGACGGCAATCCCATGACATTGACAGAAGCGCAGACGGTCACAAAACTGGCTGACGGCGGACGCCTGATCAACGGACTTCCCAAGGGGAACGGGCAGGATCAGGCCGTGTTGCATCCGATTGGTTATCTGAAATCCTTGCCGGATGGAAAGACGGAAACCGGACCAGTGTCGCCGATGGAATTCTTCAGCATTCTGCAGCAAAGTGAAGTCGTGCTGTGGCGGAATGAGAAAATCCTGCTCGCTGACAAGGCCGAGACCACAGTCTATTACCAGAAAATTACTCCCGGCTCACAAGTGCTGCGTCCCGGCGAAAACCCGATCTTCAAGGGGATTCGCAGCGAGAAAGTTTCGGACAAGATCAACTTCCTGTCGCTGATGCTGGCACTGTTCTGCGGCACGGCTTCATTGCCGCATATTCTGATTCGCTACTACACCGTCAAGGATGAAAGCAGTGCACGGCGGAGCACGATCGTCGGCATCGCCAGTATCGGATTCTTCTACGTCTTGACGCTGTATCTTGGGCTCGGTGCCATGACCAGCGGTGCGCTGGATCTGTCCGACGACAACATGGCCGCTCCGCTGCTCGCCAAGAGTATGAACACATGGTTGTTTGCGGCGATTTCAGCGATTGCGTTTACCACCGTGCTGGGCACTGTGAGCGGACTCATTCTGGCCTCGGCTGGTGCAGTGGCTCACGATCTGCTGGGCAGTGCGTTCGGTGTGCAGATGAATGACGACGAGAAAGTGCGTGTCGCGAAATTGTCGTCTGTGGTCGTGGGCGCGATCGCAATCGTGCTGGGGATCCTGTTTAAGAATATGAACGTGAGTTTCCTCGTGGGCTGGGCGTTCAGTGTCGCTGCGTCGGCGAATCTGCCGTCGCTGGTCATGATCCTGTTCTGGCCTCGTGTGACACGCCAGGGCATCATCACCGCGATTGTGGTTGGCATGGTTTCCTCGCTCGGCTGGATTCTGCTGAGTGCTGAAGCCTTCGAAAAGATTTACGGTCTTGACGTGCTGAAGACCCCGGCCATCGTGCCCTTCAGCCAGCCCGGCATCGTGACAATTCCGCTCGGATTTCTGACGCTGATCGTGGTGTCACTCATGACGCGGCGGCGTGAAGAACCTCGAATGGAAGCAAATGGCCGCTGATGAATTCGGCAACATCGGCGCTCGATAATTCAGATTCGACTTCCTGGATGCAATCACAGCGGATACTCTTCTCACAGTTGATGCCCCGCAAAACTGGCTTTTCTGGAGTTCAGTATGACTACGAAATCGTTCGTAATTCGCCGATCGTTCCTCTGGATGACTGTAGGTGTTGTGTTGATTGCTTCTGGCGACCGTTGCATGTCGCAGGATGCGGATCAGAAGGAAAATGAACTTCACCAGATACAGATTCTGTTGGGAGCCGAAGGACTGAATGTTGTCTCTCCGGCACTCAATGGGCAAGAGTCGGGACCGACGGAACCGGCAATGTTGCCACCGGGGACGAAGTCACTCTCAGAGCTGCATTCATCTGGGCGTCGCAGCCCCCAAAGATCGAATGCCGAAACCAAATACTTTCGTGAACAGATTTCTCAACAGATTGATTTCCTCGCCCAGCAAGGCAATGACGTCCAGCAGTTGAGAGAACTTGTTGCACAACTGCAGCTCGCGCAGGAGAATTCAGATAAGCGAACAACCCGTGACGTTGAGGTCGCGGTGTTCGCAGTTCCTGAAGCCGCACAGGAAGGACCGGACGGGCCTCAAAATACGGGACATCCACGTGTTGGTCTGTCATTTGCCGGACAGCCACCGGCCGGGGCTCCAAATTTTGGACCACCCAATTTTGGCCCTCCCATGATGCGAATGGGAAGTCGTGCTGAGATGCGCCCAGGCAAGGACCCATTTCTCAATCAGCCGGAAGCTCACAGTCCGGAAGTACCATTCGCAGAAGTTCGTAAACGAATCGCATCGCTCACGGAATCTGCTGAACGCATCGCCCAGGTAGGGCTTCCGGATGTTGCTCATGGACTGCGTGAACGCGCCGGACAACTTGAGCGGGAACTTGCAGAGAAGCAGGAACGGATGCAGCAGGAAGAACGCAAGCGAATGGAATCAGCGATGCGGGAACGACAGGCACAGACACGACAGCAACCGCAGCCTCACCAGCCGCAGCGGCTCATGGAACAGCGGAGAGAAGGAATCGAAATTGAACTTGGCGATCACGCCACACCACCATTGCGAGAACTGCATGGGCAGCTGGAACAGGTCCGTCGCGACATGCACAAGCTCAGTGAGCAGATGGCTGTTCTTACTCGGTTAATCCAGCAACATCACAATCCCGGGCACGATCGCGGCCACCACGGTGACATGGATGACGATAAAGACGGCGACGATAAAGACGGCGACGATGAAGACGGAGACGATGAAGATCACGATGATGAAGAAATGGACGACGATGACGATCACAAGGAACGCGAGAACGAGTAGACTCTATTCTGCGTCGGCCCTGATTCGACTCGTCTATGAATCAGAGCTGTTTCCCTGAAGAGCGGCGACTTGTCGCCGCTCTCCCGTTTTATCGTCGTGTCATCTGGCCATTTGCCAGTCATGAAATGCAGGTAGATATGCGTGTTGCGACGACATCGGTTGAGACGACGATCGATGAAAACATGATCCATGGACTCGGAAAAAGAAAGCGGTGACAAGTCACCGCACTCCAAATAGTGCCTGACCGAACTCCGTGTGATGCTGACCGGTCAGTCGCACATCGATTCGTTCAGCCCGCGTGGTGGAAGCAGCCTTCCGGCAGGCGAATGCAGCAAAGCCGGCAACCAGAACGACACTTCCTCAGATCCTTGCTGCAATCGAATTCAATGATGGTGAGCGACGAAGTCATCAGAACATCCTGTTCCGGAACAGTTGAACAAGGCATTTGCAACTCTCCGGTTCCCTCACTTTCAGCGTGTTAAATTTTCTCTGCAATGAAACAACCGTATTTCATTGCGCCCGTGTTGTAGGCATCCAGCAGCGTTTGAAAGCGATCAATGAAGATGACCTGACTCGGATCAATCCAGGAGGCCAATCGACGGATGCCGAAACGATTGACCCGATCACGACAGATCTCCCAGGTCCGGGAGACTCGGCTCGTCCAGTCATTGACACAAGTCACCTTCAGCCCTGCCGCAGTCAGCCAGTTGACGTAGTCCGCTTCTGATCCCAGGGACGGACAGAAGAAGCCTTCACAAACATCGTAGACCAGCTTTTCCTGCGGTTGACTCAGCGGGTCATCGCCAGCCAGCCACGCACAGATTGCCACTTTACCGCCAAGACGCAGCCATGTCGCCATTTTCCGAAAGAAGGCGGCCTTGTCGAACAGATGTTCGGTGCATTCAACACTCCACGCCACGTCGAAACTCTCGGCAGGCAACGCGATCTTTTCAGCATCGTCGCAAACAAACCGGGTTCGTCCCGATGTTCCGGCCAGCCGCGACGACCATGCGGCCCATCGCCGCTGGAATGAACTGATCGTTACGCCGGTCACACGACAGTCGAGATGTTTTGCGAGATGAATCGACGATCCGCCCGTCCCGCAGCCGATATCGACCACGCGGTCTCCCTTCCGGATTCCAGCGTGCAGTGCCAGTTGCTCCGTTAACTGACGAGTTGCGATCTTTGGTGATTCATTGGCCGACCAGAGCCCATGGTGAATATGCTGGCCCCACAACAGACGATAAAAAATCGTTGAGATATTGTAGTGCTGGCGAATGACATCTTTGCGAATCTCGGGACAGGAAATCATGACGTGACTTTGGAAAACAATGGCTGCCATGGAGACGATAACGGATCCGGGCGGGATGCGTGAAGCAAAACGAAACGCACCACGACGAGAATTGGTGTGTTTCGCTCCGCTGCACACACCCTACAATTTAGAAATTTGTCAACTTCACTGTTTTGCCAGCCACAGATCTCCGTGAATGGTCAGCTTGTCTGCCACACCGACAGCTCCGAATGCCTTTCTGAATGGAGTCATCCCATACTGAGTCTGCAAAATACTGAATTTGCCTCTGACATAATTCATGCCATCTTTCTCTTCAACTTCCGCCACAAACCTGAGTGGTCGTGCCTTACCTCGTAAAGTGAAATCACCGACGAGCTCATAGCGTGCCTTTCCGCTGCGATTTTTCTCTTCCAGCAGCGTTGCGGATTTGATTCTGAACGTTGCGGTCGGGTACTGACTGACATTAAGAATGGAACTATTCTTCATGTTTGTGTTAACCTGCTCGCGGGTTGACGAATCCGTTAAACCCTCAAGGCCAAGATAGCGCCGGGCGGAATCCGTATCGGCATCAAAACTTGTCATATCAAACACCAGTTCCCCGGCATCCTGCTGTTCGCCAAGTCTTATCTCACCGCTTTTCAGTTGCCCTTCGACGGCATGTTGATGTCCAAGTCCGGGCTTTTCGACAAATGTATAGACGCGGCTTTTTTTCAGGCTGACCTGATTCTGTTCAAGTTGCTCATTCTTTTCCTGCGCCGGTCCAGACGACTTGTTTTTTGATTCTTGACCGATCTGGTCTGGCTCGCCAAAAGATACAGTTGCAGTCCAGACACCAGTCATCCCGAGAATGATCAATGCTGCCGCGAAAACTTTGCGACGCACGGGAGTTTTCGATCGCGTTTCGTTCATGTTCATGCTGAATCCTTCGACATCTTCTTCGATCCGAAGTCGGACAACGTGGCAACGCCCACTTGACCACATCCCACCAAACAACGACAGTACGTAGCGGCTGAATACTACAATGATCGTAGTTTTGTCGAGACCAGGTTTCAGTGGTTCTCGGATAGTAGCAGGAAACTCATTTCGATCAGATCCAGCCTGAACATAAATTTCATCATGACGATTAGTCTCTCCTCTCGAAATCGCCAGTCTGAATTGATGGACGATCCGTCACTGAACGGCACGACACACCGTCATGCGCTCGCAAGTCTGAGACGAATCAACTGGTTGAGCCGATCCGACAGAACTGTCTGGAAAGAGATCCTCAGGCAGGCCAAAGCGAATTCACGCGAAAGAACGCTGACCATTCTGGATATTGCGGCTGGCGGAGGCGATCTTGCCATTCGACTGGCGAGTCTCGCTGAGCGGGATGGGGTTTCTGTAACGATCGATGGTTGCGACATCAGCCCCACCGCCTTGAGTTTTGCAACAGAACAGGCAGCAGCAGCCCGTCGAGACAACGTGAGATTCTTTCAGTGCGATGCACTTCGGCAGCCATTTCCGCATCCAAAATACGACGTCGTGATGTGCAGTTTGTTTCTGCATCATCTTAACGAACCAGATGCCGTTCTGCTGCTTCACCGCATGAAAGCGGTGGCAATGCAGCTGGTCCTCGTGGATGATCTGAGGCGAACGAGGTTTGGTTATTGGCTGGCCTGGCTGGGCTGCAGAATTCTCACGCGATGTCACGTCGTTCACGTTGACGGGCCAATGTCTGTCGAAGGTGCGTTTACGTCGAGCGAAGCTTTGAACATTGCCGCAAAGGCAGGACTCCTGAACGCCGCTCTGCAGCATCACTGGCCGCAGCGATTCACGATGTCATGGCGGCCAGGCGATCGAGACGTCAATGCAGGATAGCCATTTCATCGACTCTGAGCATTACGATGTCGCCATTATCGGAGCGGGCATCGCCGGATCAATGGCTGCGTTGTTGTGTTCTCGCGCCGGATTGCGAACAGTGCTGCTGGAACGTCATCGTTTTCCGCGCCACAAAGTGTGTGGTTGTTGTGTGAATGGACGCGCTTTCCAGATGCTCAGACAGGCTGGCTTGGAATCCGCACTGCGACAACTTCAACCCGCGACAACATCGTCGCTTGCCGTGCGGTATCGCGGTCGCAAACTCAATGTCTCGATGCCGACTGGCTTTGCGGTTTCACGGCGAACAATGGATCAGTGGCTTGTCGATGAAGCCGTTGCTTCCGGTTGTCAATTTGTGGACGAAGTAGCAGCTTCGGTTCAGCCGCTCGCCTCAGAATCAGACGGAGCCCCGCCTGCATTCACAGACTCCAGCAAGGCGGATCACCCGGAAGAACGAACGCTTCAGCTTCGAATCGCGAATCGCCACTTTCCGGATGGCACAACACCAAGCCACGATGAAACGCCTGCCGCACCTAACGTTCAAATCTTCGCCAGGGTCGTCCTGGTCTGTGATGGACTTGGCCATCCCAGCCTCCAGCTTCTTCCGTCTTTCAAGGCCGAGCCCGATGCCGGTTCCAGAATCGGTCTGGGAGCCGTGTTTCCTCGTGCTGCCGCGGATGCCTGGATCCGACAAGGTGAAGTGCTGATGGCAGTTGCACCGCAGGGATATGCCGGAGTTGTGGAGATTGAGAACAACCAGCTGAATCTTGCCGCCGCGATCGATCCATCGTGCCTGAATAAGTCGAACTCGCCGCTGGATTGCCTTGCGAATATCTTTCGTTCGGCCGGTGTTCCGATGCCGCAGGAACTTCAGCGTGCGACCATCAAAGGCACTGTCCCGCTGACTCGATCCGCCCGACGCATCGCAGGGCATCGCTTGTTCCTGCTCGGAGATTCCACGGGTTACGTCGAACCATTCACCGGTGAAGGCATGGCCTGGGCTCTCACGGCGGCCACGGCCGCAATCCCTTTCGTGGTCTCGGCGATTCGTAATGGCTGGTCAGATGAACTGATCGATCGCTGGCAATTGTCCTTCAACGATATGACACGCACGCAGCAGAAGATCTGCCGCTTGTTGTCTGCGACTCTCCGACATCCTTGGCTGTTGCCACCAGTTTTGACAACATGCCAGTTATTTCCGTCGTTAACACAGCATCTGGTCAGCCGGATCAATCGGGTTCCAAAACCCCTGGAAATTGTTTGATGAACAATCTTGAGATACTTGGCCTTGGCACGGCATTGCCCGAGCATTCGATTTCACAAGCCGGCATGGCCACGTTCGCAACCACATGTGTTGCACCAGAACTGACGGGTTCCAAAAATCCAGCGGGACTGATTCAGGCGTTGTATCGTCGCGCCGGAGTTCGATCGCGTCACAGTGTGCTGCTGGAATCCTCTTCGGACGATGAAGCAACTGCCGAACGATTCTTCGAATTTGTCAAAGGACCTGAAGATCGCGGCCCGGGAACTGCCGAACGTATGAACCGTTTCGAAATTGAAGCTCCAAAGATTGCGATGAAAGCCACTGCCAGAGCGCTCCGGGAGGCGAATATTGATCCTGCCGAAATCACGCACCTGATCACGGTGTCCTGCAGCGGTTTCAGCGCTCCGGGAGTGGACCTGTACCTGATTGAGAATCTCGGACTCTCGCGCAGTGTGGCGCGGACACACGTCGGCTTCATGGGCTGCCACGGTGCCCTGAACGGCCTGCGCGTGGCGCACAGTTTCGCTGCGGCTGATCCGAACGCCGTTGTTGCAATGTGCGCCGTTGAACTTTGTACGTTGCATCATCAGTATGGCTGGGATCCTCAGCAAATTGTCGCAAATTCCCTCTTCGCAGATGGTGCCGCCACAGTCATCGGCCGAGCAACCTCCCACAGCGACGGTCCCTCACAAAAACTTCCCGGCCGACTTGTGGACAACTTTTCATTCGTGATTCCTGGGACCAGCGAGTTGATGACATGGAAAATCGGAGACAACGGATTTGAAATGACGTTGTCCCCGGAAGTTCCCGGCGTGATCACGCGCATGCTGCCTGGTGCTCTGAACGCATTCCTGAGACGCAACGGCCTGACGCTCAGTGAAATCCAGAGCTGGGCGATTCATCCCGGCGGTCCAAGAATCCTGGCTGCCACTGCCGAAGCTGCGGGCCTGTCCGATGCACAAATTGACGCATCGATCAGTGTCTTCCAGCAATGCGGCAATATGTCATCGCCGACGGTGTTGTTCATTCTGGACGAACTACGGACACGTAATGCGAACCTGCCCTGCGTGATGCTGGGATTTGGCCCAGGCCTCAATGTTGAGATCGCACTGCTGCGATAAGGACCGCTGGATAAAGATAGGTGTCACATTTGGCGATCAGCCGCAGGGCGCTAGCCCACGGTTCGTGGGAAAACCGGACGCTAGCGGGGTGTTGATTTAAGTTTGTAGTTCCGCCTTCAGGCGTTTTTTTTGCCGGAACCGCCAGCGAATTCCGGCTGAAGCCGGGACTACGAACAGAATTGGGACTAAATCAACAGTCCGCTAGCGCGTGGCGGCTGATGAGACAGTTATTTCCCGAACGGTCCTAAGTTAACATCCCCGGATTTTGTCACCTCGTTTGTGGACGATTTGAAAGTGACGACAAAGCAAAAAACTCGGACATTCCTGACCGCCTTTGCAGCGATGAAGACATCGTTCACGATCTGCAGTCTCATCCTGTTCGCCACTGCAGGCCTGGCCGAAGAGCCACAGGACACCACGACTCTCCTGCAGGCGAAGCTTGCAACTCTCAAATCGGAAAATTCCGACTTGCTGGCCGATGTCGAGTTGTTTCACAAAGGCGTTGTCTGGGCACTGCGATATGACACTCCACTGACGCCGAACGATGACACGCTGGTGAAAAAAGCTCTCGCCAGCGGCCTGCGACGGGCCGAAGGACTCGCTGCGAAAAAGACAGACTGGACGACAAAGAAGGGTAAAGTCCTGCGGGGCTTTGTCTCAGCCGTCGATGGCTCGACGCAACCCTATGGTGTGATCGTGCCGGAAAGCTATGACAGCACCCGGCCAATGCGACTCGATGTCGTGCTGCATGGCAGTTCCAAACCAGTAGGCATGAGCGAGCTGCGCTTCGGCGCGCGCTTTGATGAGGGAGATGAGACTGACACGTCTGCGCCGGACGTCGATTTTATCGAGCTCCATCCGCTGGGGCGCGTGGAGAACTGCTACCGCTGGGCCGGTGAGACGGATGTGTTTGAAGCGATTGAAGCCGTCTGTCGCAACTACAACATCGACCGTGACCGCATTGTGCTCCGCGGCATGTCGATGGGTGCGTCAGGCACGTGGCATCTGGGATTGAAGCACCCGGATCGTTTTGTCGCGATCGGGCCCTATTGTGGGTACGTCGATACGCATCGCTTTTCTGAGACACCGATTCCTGGATTCATCAGGGTCGGCCCACTTCCTCCGCACCAGGAAATGGGGCTGCACATGCTGGACTCGGTGGACTACGCCGCGAATGCCGCTGTCGTGCCCGCGATCGCTGCCATCGGTGACCAGGACGTGTTCTTCCAGGCTCACGTCATCATGGGCGAAGCGTTTGCGAAGGAGAACTTGCAGCTTGTCAACCTGATCTCGCCCGGCACCGGCCACGTCATTGATCCTGTGACAAACGCCGAGCAGATGCGCCGCATCGGCGAATACGCCGCGAAGGGGCTCGACCACGCGCCGCGACACCTTCGCTTCGTCACATGGACGCTCAAGTACAACCGTTGCCACTGGCTCGAAGTGCTCGCGTTAAAGCAGCACTACGAACGCGCGGAGATCATTGCCAGTGTCGCCGATGATGGCAGCATCGAGATTGCTGCCCCGACGAACATCACACAATTCGCCATTCATCCACCGATGCTGAAAAACGCCGGCGCAGGACTGAGGATCGCAGGAAAAGAGGTTGCCTTGCCGCAGCACAACTCCGCACTCGTTTTCGCACAGCGGAATGGTGAATGGCAATGCCTCGGTGCTCGCAGCGACGTAGTGGCCACCGGAAAGCGTCCAGGTCTTCAGGGGCCGATTGACGATGCCTTCTGCACACCGTTCCTGTGCGTGCGCGGCACCGGGAAACCGTGGAACTCGGAAGTGAATGCGTGGGCACTGGCCAGTCTGCGACGCTTCGAATATGAATGGGCTCGCTACATGCGTGGGGATCTCCCGGTCAGGAACGACACAGACGTGACCGAGGCCGATGTGCGTGACAAGCATCTGATTCTGTTTGGCGATCCAGGCAGCAACTCGTGGATCGCCAGAGCATTGCCCGACCTGCCGGTCAACTGGACGCCCGATGACGTCAGCATCCACCAAGATGTGTATCCCGCGAAGGACCACTCGCCCGTCTTCATTTGTGCCAGTCCGCTCGCCGCCAACCGCTACCTCGTCATCAACAGCGGCCACACGTTCCATGAGAAGGAGTTTGCGGCGTTCAATTATCTGCTGTTCCCGCGTCTGGGCGACTGGGCCATGATAAAAATATCACCCGGCTCAGATCAATGGCAGCCAACGTCACCCGCATTTCCCGAGGAAGTCATGCGCGCAGGCTATTTTGACGAGACGTGGCGCTTGCCTTAGTCGCCTGTGAATTTTTGGCCCTCTGTCAAGTGTCTGTCTTTTTTTCTTCTCCGACCATGAAATCCTGGCCCGAACGGTCGTTCTAAGACTGCGGCGTCAGCATCGACTGCCAATCGGAGATTGTTGGCATTCGGAAATGGTTTCATGCTTGCACCGTCTCCAGGCCCGAAGATATCCTCGCACCACTCGCGATGCGTATTGGCAGACCAGTCTGGTCCCGCTTGATAGCCATCATGATGCAATTTCAGACGTTTTTTTGGCAGGCCCGTATTACTCTTTTGTCACGCAAACAGGCAAGTCGCTTCATGATTCCATATCAAGTGCAACGAGGATTCACTGCCGGGATGGCGTCGATGCTGGTGATTGTCCTGTTGGTCCAGTCGGCTCCTTTCGCCGCGGCTCAGGCAGTGAAAAACAGCAAGTATGAGCCGCCTGATGCGTTTCGGCAGCTGGAGGAGATTCTTCCCACACCGAATGGCTTTCGAACTGCGTCGGGTGCTCCTGGGCACGAGTACTGGCAACAGAAAGTCGACTACGACATCGACGTTGAGCTGGACGACCAGACACAACGCATTACCGGACGTGAGACCATCACTTATACCAACAACGCTCCGGATACGCTGACTTATCTTTGGTTACAGCTGGACGCCAATTTATTTCATCCGCAGGCAAACGGTCGCATTTCTGGCAGCGCTCCGTCATTGTCGAATGGGATCTCCTTCCGGGGGCTCGACTCGCTGCTGACGGCGGAGACCTTTCCGGGACATTTGGAGATTACGGAAGTCAAAGATGCAGAGACGAATCAAAAGCTGAACTTTACCATTGTGCGCACCTGCATGCGGATTGACCTGCCAGCGGACCTGCGGCCCGGGCAAACAACGCGATTTTCGGTTTCATGGAATTACAGCATCAATAATTCGCGTTTGATTTCCGGGCGGACTGGCTTTGAGTATTTCGAAGAGGACAAAAACTATATCTACGAAATGGCGCAGTGGTTTCCGCGTCTCTGTGCTTATACCGATCTGACCGGGTGGCAACACAAGGAATATCTGGGCCAGGGAGAATTCACACTGGAGTTCGGTAACTACGTCGTTCGCATCACAGTCCCGGACGATCACGTTGTGGCGTCAACCGGGGAATTGCAGAACCCCGCCGAGGTCCTGACGGAAGTTCAGCGCCAGCGGCTCGACCAGGCGAAATCGGCCGTCGATCCTGTATTTATCGTGACGCCGGACGAGGCGAAAGCCAATCAGGCGGAAGGTACTCAGGGAAAAAAAACCTGGATCTTCAAGGCGGATAATGTGCGCGACTTTGCATTCGCCTCATCACGCAAATTTATCTGGGATGCAATCGGACATGACAGCGGTGGCAACAAGGTCATGGCGATGTCGTACTACCCGAATGAAGGCGAGCCGCTCTGGAGCAAGTATTCCACTCGAGCCATCGTGCACACTCTGAACGTCTATT
>JAYSPO010000677.1:0-2317 GCA_043722015.1 Candidatus Kuenenia sp.
GGAGGTGCGGCACACAAAGGGCTCGGCGTGACTCATCCTTGAGCCACGCGCGAGAACGATCGACCGGCACGAACTGAAGTTCGCAGCGGGAATGTAGCAGATCCCAGAGCAGCAGGCACCCCCCCCCAAAGGTACTTCCTGACGATCGGCACCGGTGCCCTGTAAGGATGTAGCAGGGTTGTAGACACACTTTCTTTCCGCGAATTCGTGTTGAACACATCGGCAAAACAAATTGGCAGCTGGAAAGAATCGATTCTGGAAATCAGAGCTGCAGCGGGCCGCAAAATTCACCGCAGAAAATTCGCGTCGCGGAAATGCGGAAAGGCCAGAACTTTGACCGCACGAACTGCGGATTTCACGACTCCGCCAGTCCAGGCCAGTTCGAAAACTGCGTTTCCCGATGCACCGGTTCAGAACAGTCGATGCGACACAAAACCGGCGACATCGCGAAAGCCGGCGGCGATTCATGGCGGAGTGTGAATACTCGATCGCACGGCGGGAACGTGGCGGGCCGGCGATTCGGCAAGTGTGCACCATCGATGACGCTGGCCAATGGGAGGCCTGCAGGCGGGGGCTCTGGAATTGGCGACAGCGGCGGCGGTTACAGTTGGTCCAGCGTGCCGTTCTGTTCGGCGGCTTTGACCGTACGGGCTCGCAATCTGGCCAAACGCAGGAGCCACTCTTGAACGGTCTTATGTCCTTCAAGCTCACTGACGTTTTCAAACAAGGCCGATTCTTCCAAGGAGCATCGCATGAAATACTGTGTCCGCTCCGGAGTGGTCGACTTGGGTACTGAAGATTTCTTTGGTACTGACTTTTTCTTTGCCATTTGAACATTCAAATCGATTCACGCCGTTCACACAAACGACTGATTTCAATATTTGTCATATGCATGCACTTGCAATCATACGCAAGGATGGCTAGATTCTCGATTCACCGCGATGTAGGGATCGCGATGAACCCAAAAACGAGTTTTCGGTGCATGCACCGTTTTCTACCCGCCGTTGAATCCCCTACGATTCAGCGGCGGGTTTTTTCGTTGGAGGTTGCCATGCTTGTGTTAACCCGCCGGAAGGATCGAGCGAAAGTCTCCCTGCTGCATGGTGGCAGCAAAATCAAATGCACGATTACCCACGCCGCCGAATGGAGAATACTTCGGGACCGGCTTGATGATGCCGTGGCGAATGTCCTCGCCAGCCTGAAAGAACCTGACGGACCATTTCAGCGGGAAGAACCGCCGACGATTCAGTTGAACCTGGTCTGTGATATCTCTCACGTGATCGACGAAGCGGAATTCGAAGAATGTCTTTCGACCATTCATCGCATCATGGACAGGCAGCATCCCGACGACGTGCGCTTGCTTGTTCTCGTCGGCAACAAGATCAGAAGCCGATATGATTCGGTTGAGTGGTCCAACCGGGAGGCCTGCGCGGCGAGTCATCACACTACGCTGGCGTTGCCGGGAGTCTCCCCGCTCTCAATTCGCTCAACGGACGGGGAGCGCTGAACATGCCTACAAATTCCCCCAGGCGAACTCAAGAGCCATGGACAATTTTAGAGCTGAACCGCATTCTGATGGCAGCGCGAACCATGCCGGGCTTCGTTGGTGAGATTGCCGGACTGCATTGGTGGCCTGCGCTCATTTCGCTGATTCTGGACCTCGATATTTCTGCCGAAGTCGCGTTGACGATTCCCGCCACCGCGCTGAATTCCGCAACGGGCAGAATCTCCGTTTGCCGTGCTTTGTATCAACTGCACGCCGTCACCTTTGAAGCATTCAGTGCGCTTCCGGCAGACCGTGAAATGCTTTTGCCATGGCCGAAAGACGGCGGAAAGCCACCGTTTTACATGCTTTACCGCGACTACAAAACGGTGCTTTTTCGTGCCGGTTTGCCGTACACACGCCTGAATTCCTTCGTCCGTCTTCAGGTGACCAGTCGCAGAAAAACTGACGTGATGGCTTACATTCGCCCGATTCAGGGATTCGTCTGCAATGAAGGAAAGCCACATCTGATCAGGGCGGTTGACCTTCGTCGGCACGCTCTGCCAAAGAACGGTCCAAAGGACGTGTCGGAGGAATTCACGGAAACAGTGAACCCTAAGCCGCAACACGGGAAGGGCTGGAACTCGATCTCTGCCAATCCGGTTCCGTTGACAGACGATCCCAAAACGCTGCTGAACATATTTCGGTCGAAATATCGCCCGGTCAGACTCCGTCAGGCGTCTCAAAAAACGGTCCTGGATTATGAACGCTGCATCGCTCTGGTCTATTCATTTGCCGGCAAGGAGCTCACGTTCGAAGATCTGACCGACGAAT
>JAYSPO010000678.1:0-2869 GCA_043722015.1 Candidatus Kuenenia sp.
GGAGGTGCGGCACACAAAGGGCTCGGCGTGACTCATCCTTGAGCCACGCGCGAGAACGATCGACCGGCACGAACTGAAGTTCGCAGCGGGAATGTAGCACAGATCCGGTCATGAGGCACCCCCCCCCCAAAGGTACTTCCTGACGATCGGCACCGGTGCCCTGTAAGGATGTAGCAGGGTTGTAGACACACTTTCTTTCTGCGAATTCACGTTTAACACTTTGGCAAAAATCAATGACGGCAGAGACGAACCGATTCGGCAAGCTGGCATTGCACCGGGACAAAAACGGGACCGTGAAACTTGTCCGACGCCGGATATCGGGCAAGGCAAAAACCTCGAGCGCATGAGCCGGGGCGTTTTCGACTCCGCAGTACGGGCGCGGCCTGGCATTGTTCCGGGCAACATTCGGCGGACCAGCGGGCAGTGTCATTCGGCACGGCGGCTGTGATCCATCGTTGACGCTGGGCCGATTCGACGCCAGCGGCTTCCTCGAGCCATGGTTCACGGGAACATGCCTGCAGCTGTCGGGACAATCGACGCCGCGGTACGGCGCAGGCTGGCAGAGTTCCGGGCAGCATTCGGCGGGCCAGCGGGCAGTGTCATTCGGCAC
This sequence comes from Candidatus Kuenenia sp., assembly GCA_043722015.1. Classification (GTDB taxonomy): domain Bacteria; phylum Planctomycetota; class Planctomycetia; order Planctomycetales; family Planctomycetaceae; genus SXXK01. Next base: position 611 of record JAYSPO010000678.1, read on the forward strand.
GGCGGCTGTGATCCCATCGTTGACGCTGGCCGATTCGACGCCAGCGGCTTCCACGAGCCGTGGTTCACGGGAACATGCCTGCAGCTTCGAAACGTGTGATTCAGCTGCCGTGACGACGGTTTGAGGCACAGCGGCGGCTACAGCTGATCCAGCGTGCCGTTCTGTTCGGCTTCAAGAACTCTTCGGGCTCGGACGCGTGCCATTCGCAACAACCACTGCTGAACCGTCCGGTCGCCTTCAATGGCGCTGACCCGCTCGAACATGGCTGATTCATCCGGCGAACACGTCACCAAGTACTGGCTTCTCTCAGCCGGTACCGATGCAGATTTCTTTGTTGTGGCAGTTTTCTTTTTGCTCATTCAGGAATTCAATCGCCTATCGAATCACTTGGCAATTCAACAATCTGAAAAGAAATCATAAACTAGGACTTCCTAGTATCGCCACAGAAGGCTATTATCCTACCCAACGCGTGTAGGGCCGCGTCAATCAATCTGCAATGTTCGGTGCTTTGCACCGTTTATTTACCCGCCGTTGAATCCCCTACGATTCAGCGGCGGGTTTTTTCGTTGGAGGTTGCCAATGCTGGTGCTAACCCGCCGAACGAAGGATCGAGTCAAAGTCTCTCTGCTCCATGGTGGGAGCAAAATCAAATGCACGATTACCCATGAGCCTGACTGGAGAGTACTTCGGGACAGGCTTGATGATGCCGTGGCGAGCGGCTTGGCCAGCCTGAAAGAAGCCGAGGGACCATTTCAGCGGGAAGAAGCGCCGACAATTCAGCTAAACCTGGTCTGTGACATTTCTCACGTGATCGACGAAGCGGAATTCGAAGAATGTCTTTCGACGATTCATCGCATCATGGACAGGCAGTATCCCGACGACGTGCGCTTGCTTGTTCTGGTCGGTAACAAAATCCGGAGCCGATATGATTCGGTTGAGTGGTCCAACCGGGAGGCCTGCGCGGCGACGCATTACACTACTCTTGCGTTGCCGGGAGTCTCCCCGCTCTCAATTCGCACAACGGAAGGGGAGCGCTGAACATGAAAAAGAAAAGGACTCCACCGAAGCAAATCGTGGAACCGTGGTCCATGCTCGAACTGAACCGCCTTGTCATGGCATCAAGGACAATGCCCGGCTTCGTCGGTGAGATTTCGGCAAAGCACTGGTGGCCGGCACTCATCCTGCTCATTCTGGATTTAGACATTACGGCGGAATTCGCGTTGAGCATTCCCGCCAACGCATTGCAGCCAGCAACGGGCCGAATCGCACGTGGCCACTTTTTGTATCAGCTGCATTCAGTCACGACGGAAGGCTTCAAGTGTCTTCCGCGAGACCGTGAGAGTCTGTTGCCATGGCCGAAAGATTCTACGCTTCTATGGCGGGACTTCAAAACCGTGCTTTACCGAGCCGGGCTGCCGTACACACGGCAGAATTCCTTTTCCCGTCTGCAGGCTACGACTCAAAGCAAGCATGACGTGATGGACCATATCCAACCGATCATTGGTTTCGTTTGCAACGACGGCAAACCACATCTGATCCGAGCCAGGGACCTTCGCCGGCACGCTCTGCCAAAGAACACGCAAACGGTCGCACAAAAGAACATCGCCGGAGAATGTGCCGAAAGACACTATCCCGCGTCTCAACCCCGCATGGCCGGGAAACACATCGTCCCCATGGCCGTGCCATTGTCAGACAATCCAAAAACTCTGCTGAACGCATTTCGGTCGAAATATCGTCCCGTGCGACTTCGCCAGGCGTCACCAGTAACGATCGGCCAATACGAACGGACCATCGCCTTGGTTTATTCGTACGCAGGCAGGGAACTCACTTTCGAGGATCTGAACGACGAATTTGCGGAACACTTCCTTTCTGACTGTTTCGAACGCGGCGCAAAGCCAGCGACGTGTAACCGATACCTGGCGTATCTGCTCTCGCTCTGGCGATTCGGCTGGAAACGACGCCTGACAGAAGATCAACCACGTGACGTGCAAACGCTGCATGTCGATCGGCAGCTCCCGGACGCATGGACAACGCAACAGCTTGAGCGCATTATCGAAGCTGCTTCACAGTTATCAGGAGACATCTGCGACATTCCGGCGCGCGTGTGGTGGCCAGCGTTCATTCTCACGCTCTTTGATACTGGCCTCAGATTCAATGCGTTGATTGTTCGCCCAACTTCCGACCTGGATGCCGATGGCTGGCTTAGTGTCGATGCAGCCGATCAAAAAAGCGGCAAGCCGCAGCAGTTTAAGCTACACG
>JAYSPO010000679.1:0-1843 GCA_043722015.1 Candidatus Kuenenia sp.
TGAGCCCGCTGTGACTCGCACTTGACTACCCTGAATTCCCGCCGGCAACTGGTTGAACCTGGTCCGTCGAATTTGAGTACTTCCCAACGATTGACGTCCATAAAAGCTTCTGCAGCGATGCTGAAGCATTCAGGAAGCTCAAGTTCCGACATGGCTGCAACAACGGGAATTCGGAGAACTTAAAAAACATCCTGACGTCCGTGAAGAACATGGTCTTGGGAAGCATCCAACACTGTGAACCCATTTCAAGGCGATGCAATGACACTGTTGTCAATACGCACTGTCGCCGCTGTCCATTTGTTTTTCAGGAGAGTTAGTATGTCGAACTTGCGTGTTCTAGCGGGACTGCTGTTGATTCCACTGGCCTTTGCCGCTGATGCCGCCGCGAGTCCTTCGCCCATGGGCAGCGAAGACTGGAACGCAATTCATCGTCAAATGGGGGCTACCGGGAAGAATGGCTATCGGCCTATGACGTCCAGGGCCTACCAGAGCTCGGCACGATTTCATTCACGTACTTTGAATTCCTATGGAACCGAATGCCAGCAGGTCCCAGTGGAGACGGCGCGAGAGCACTTGACGCAAATTAAGTCGAGCGTCGCAGCAGTGAAGAAGGAGATTAAGAAAATTGACACGGAGACTGCGACAAAGGCCGGAATTGAGGAAAATGTTGCTGCGATCATGAAGCAACTGGCCGAGTGTGAAAAGATGTGCGGTATGGCCGACAAAGCGATCACTGGTGAAAAGGTGGAGAATGTTGCAGTCTGCGCCCATTGTACATCCATCGAAAAGCAACTGGCTGCGATTCGTAAAGAAGAAGATGCGATGCTGAAGAAGCTCGGAATCTCCCTTCCTGAGGAACACGCGGACCACAAAGACCACGAGCATGACGCTAAGAAATGAGTTCTTGAATTCATGTCAGTAAGGAACATTTTACCGCCAGCCGTCGCCAATGTTTGGTGAGCGGCTGGGGGCGTTTTGTCTGCCATCTTTCTTCAGCGATTGGTGCAATTGCGAATATGAGCATCACGGTGAATGCATTTTGCCGCGCGAGCGCGATTTTCAGGAGTCGCTGTGTCCCTTGAAGACAGCTTGATCAGGCTTGCTGTCACAGGCGACCGTGAAGCTCAGAGGCTGGTTTATGAATCATTGAGAGATTCGATCGGTCGGCTGGTTTCACGGATTGTTGACGCATCTGACGTTGATGACGTGACTCAGGATATTTTTCTGCATGTGTTCTGCTCGCTTGGCTCCTTTCGATTTGAATCTGAATTCACAACCTGGGTGTATCGGCTTGCGGTCAACGATGCGCTGCAGCATCTTCGTCGCAAACGCCGTCGGTCGCCGGTGCCGCTGGAGAATCTGGAAATGTCCGGACGGACTCAACAGAATGACATCGAGAATAATGAGATCTTGTATCTTGCGCTTTCGAAGTTGGACCCGGAACTTCGAGTTGTTCTACATTTGAAGGAGGAGCAGGACGAATGCTACGCAACGATTGCCGAGATCCTCAGGATCCCCGAAGGGACGGTCGGATCGCGGCTCAATCGTGCTCGGCGAGAATTGAAGAAAGAACTGCTGGCTCTTGGTTGGGGAGATTGACATGAATTGCGAAGAAGTCAGGGCTCGGCTCTCGGAATTCTACGACGGTGAATTGCCTGCGGATAAAACTGCAGAGATCAGTGAGCACGTCAACAGTTGCGACGTTTGCACGGCAGAACTCCGGTCCTTCGGTCAAATCGGCGGACTGTTCCGTGAACAACGCGATTTGTCGACTGCACCTGGAAATTGGGCAAAGATTGTTGTGCGTCTGGACGAGCAAACTGGCCGTTTCCGGCCTTGGCGT
>JAYSPO010000680.1:0-1868 GCA_043722015.1 Candidatus Kuenenia sp.
TCATGACCGGCACACGGATCTTCCTGAGCCGTTGAGATCTCCAGCGGGCCATGGTGATGGAAATGAAAACAACGAATCAGCAGAAACATCGTGAGGATGCCTGTCATCATCCACCATGCGGAGTCGTCGATCGAATTGTTTCCGTGAACCGAATGCGGCAGCAGATGAAAGACGGCGATCCCCAGCATCAGGCCGCCGACGAAACTGATCGTCGTCTGCATCCGAGTATGCGTAAGTCGAAAAATCGAAGGCAACCAGCCTCCCCCAACTGAAGCCGCCATGATTGCCGCACAATAGCCGGTCAGCACAATCAGCGACTTCGATCGATCCACAGGAACGGTCACATCGTCTTCGGTCCGAAACAACGACTGCACGTCAGTCGTCAATGCCTTTGTCGATAGGTCCTCATCGGCACCCTGAGACAAAGATTCTCCCGCGATCAGCAAGGCGACGATTACAAGTGCAATACGAATCAACATGGGAAACCAATAACAATCAGGTTCAGTGGAAGAGGCCAGAACGCAAACAATAGAGTGAATCGCCGCCACTTTCGAACGCAACCGTGCGGCAAGTTCGAGATTGCCGAAACGTACCCACAAAAGCCGCATTTTCTCTATGGATCACAGTCGCGAAGCGGCTACACCGTAGGCGACGTCGCTCCGCCGACTCGCATTGCTATATTCGGTCCGGTCATGAGTGAGCAAATTGGCGAGCGGCACGCGTCAGCTTGCCGGTACAAGGATGAGATACCGGTGGGCTCACGCCGCGCCGCTCGCCGGACTCATTTCCACGTGCGCGGGCACAACTTGCCCTCAATCAACAAACAGAAATTCGTTGCTGTTGAGCAGCAGTCGGCAAAGTGCGGGGAGCCCGTTGGTCCTGGCGAATTCGCCGAAATCCTGAAGTTCGTCACCCGTGGGACTGCGCAGCCAGACCAGCCGAACAGCCTGTGTCACCTGGGATTCGAGCGAGTCATTCTGTCCCTGAATCTTCGAAGCCATGCGTTCGCCGTGGTGCAGTACAAAGTCATTGTTGAAAAGCGTCAGTGCCTGCAGTGACGATGCGGAGAAGCTGCGTGTGGGTGACAGCAGCCCGAGGTCGGGGAAGTCGAGTGCTTCCATAAACGGGTCAGCGATGCCGCGCCAGACGTAGCGATAAATGCTGCGACGTGAAGCTCCGGGAGTGTTCCAATCGAACGCCGTATAGTCCAATGCGGGCGTTGACTGTGGCCCTTTGCTTTGTTTGAAATGCTGAACGCCGGGACCTCCCATGGTCAGGTCGAGCGCCCCCGAGGCGGCCAGCGTAAAGTCACGATACGAATCCGCGTCCAGACGGTGCCGGTTCTGCCGCCACAGCAATCGATTGTCGGCGTCAATCTCAGAGCCGTCGTCCCGATGCTGCGATGATTGTCGATACGTTTCACTCGTGACGATGAGTCGGTGCAGTTGCTTCGATGATCCGTGTGCGTCGTCACGAAACCAGACGGCCAGCCAGTTGAGCAATTCCGGGTGTGACGGTACGCCGCCCATCCGGCCAAAGTCACTGGGTGTGTCACACAATCCGCGTCCGAAATGATAATGCCAGACACGATTCACGACACTCCGCCAGGTCAATACGTTTTCAGGGTGTACCAACCAGTTTGCCAATGCTGCGCGGCGCAAGGCTTCCTGCTGCGGATCCGGGACCATAAACCGCGATGGCTCATGTGTCAGAGCCGACAAGGCACCGGGCATCACGACGTCCCGCGGTTTGTCGAAGTCGCCTCGCTGCAGGACATGCACGACCTTGGGTTCCGCCAGGGCCTGCGCCTGCATTGCGCCGTTTCCTGTCGGAATTATCACTGATGAACCTGCCGCATAAACTTTTGC
>JAYSPO010000681.1:0-3602 GCA_043722015.1 Candidatus Kuenenia sp.
GTTCGGGCAGCCTGGAGGGAGCCTTGGCGTAGCGAATCTCACGGTCGGGTCTACGATTGAATTGGGCATGAAGTCGACTCTCACTGCAGCTTATGTGACGCCGCTCACGGACCGCGACCGGCAGTTTAACAGTGAGTTCCAGGTAATGTTCAACTACTACTTTGACGGGCGTGGAAGTCCATTCCGAGTTCCTTCAACCGGCAGAGCTCGCTAAGAGTGGATGAAGATCCCGAGCGAGGTGCGGCGAGTTGCCACGCTTCGCGAGTGTCCTGAATTCAGCCGGACTGAAATAAAGAAACGGGCCGCCAGCGTGATTGCTGGACGGCCCGTTTTCATTTAAGTCATCGAAACAGTGAACAGGGGCGAATTCAGATTCCCAACAGATCTTTCCATTCGGAAAAATATTGGTCCTGATCGTACAGAGCCTTCAATTGATCTTCACTCTGCTGGACGGTGCCTCGATAAGCAGCACTTCCGGCGTTCGCGACGACGACTGAGTCTTTGAATCGCTTTGTACCGTTCCAGATCCTGACGTTTCCATCCGACGTGACGATGAACCATTGTTGGAGCGGTACTGCACTGCCGTCAGTGTTGACCACGCGTGAGCCCGACACCCATCGTTCTGCCTGACCAAGAAAATTCCGGTAGTCGGTGTTTCCTTTCAAGGTCAATCCGTAGTTGTAGTCGAGCATGATGCCGGTGGCATTGATCAGCAATTGCGGATGCTGATAAACTGCCTGAGGCATCTGTGTGATCAGCGTTCCGTTCAGGCCACTCTTGCCGTCCCAGCGATAAAGTCCGCCGTCAGGGCGAATGTAGTACCACTCATTCGAGGCCGCCTGCATCCATTTTTCACCGTCTCCATAAAGGGCGCGATTGTTGAGCCGCTGGCCGTCAAAACGCGTGGTGCGAGATGGCAGGAATTCAAAACTCTGGTCAAGCCAGACCAGGAATTCAGCGGCCGACCCTTTTTGCGTGACCGGACTGTTGACGATTCCATTGATCAGTAAAACGGGATTCGTGTAGTAATCACTGCTCAGGGAGGCCATCGTCTCGCCGAGCACGGTGTGACCCGACGATCTCCATTCTGCTGCATCCCATTTGATGAACGTGCCATCCGGCAGCAAAGCGTACGACTGACCGTTCTTTCCCTGCAGCCATTTTTCAGAGAGACCCGCCCAATTGAACCATCCTGGAATTTCTTTTGCAAGTCCCAGCTCAACATCCAGCATGCTGGCCGTTTCTGTCAGTGATGGCGTCTGCACGGGAATACGGCTCAGGGCCGCTGAAAGAACCTGGAAGCTGCTGCCCGGAACTGTGAAAGTGCGCGGCACATTCACGGCAAACGAACCACCCGACCGGTAGTTTTCCGCATTCAGGCTGAACATCGATAATCGATACTCGCCTGCGACCAGGTTTTGCAGCGAAAACGAAGTGCGTGGATCTTCCGAGGCCGAACCAACAGTGGCGATATCAACCGCTGTCGCCAACGGCACGCGAAGCCGGAGTACTCCACCAGAGTTACTCATGATGTGTTGCTGTGATGCCAGTACTGCCGACGAATCAACGACGACATCTCCGCTGCCCGACCATGGACTTTCCGGGCCCGCCGGATCATTGCGAGTAATGAAAATCTCCAGTCCGACGGTATCGCCGGGATTGGACTGAATCCCGTCTGCGGTACTTGTCGTCTCCCAATCGACAGCGACAATATCACTGGCGACCGTGATACTTTCAACCTGAATAAATCGGGATTGAATCGATGTCACTTCGACAGCACCGAGATCTGGTGCAGATCCTGCGGGACGTGTCACACCCCGTTGATCCGTAGTGACTGAGGACGACGCAGCGTCAATGGCAGGGCTTTTGCTGGTATTGCTTCGATACGAGAAGCCGGCCAGAAAGTTGCTGGGGACCATGACATACGTTGCGCCGCCAGCATCCACAAGCCCCGAGAGCAATGGGTCAGCACTGATCAGATTGGCCCCCATTTGATTTGACGGGCCACTGATTTCTGTCGGGGCACCAACGGGCTTTCCAGCGGCGGTGCGACTGCCGCTGGCAATTTTGTTGAGTGCGATAATTGAATTACTGATTTCAAGGGCGGCAGCAGGGCCCAGGTTCTGAATGGCAGCGCCAGCGACGGAAGCGATGTTGTCGGCTGCCGTCACCTGGTTCAATTCAACGCTGGCCAGAGGGTTGTTAATCCGCAGCATTCCGCCGTTGGCTGTGGCTCTGTTCAGATAAAACGTACTGTTTTCGATGCTGGCTGAGGTCAATGTTGATCCACCGATATCAATCGCACCTCCGTCCACGGATTCATTGTAGAAGAAAGTCGAGTTGCTGATTGTCAGGCTGGCGATACCGCTCGCGGAAATTGCTCCACCTGAAGCGCTGGACTTGTTCAATGACAGCATCGAGTCCGACAACGTCACAGTTACCGGCCCTGTGGCTTTAATAGCCCCTCCGTCAGGGACGTTTCCGCCGCCTTCAAAATGAAGGAAGGAAATATCAACTGAAAACGCAGGACCGCCGACAATCTCCACGATTCTCGATGTTCCTTCGGTGCCGATTTCTTTTAGAAGAATCGGCACACTAGTGATCTTGCCGCCACCGCTGATCACCAGCATCTCATCCGGATGATTCAAGTCGCTTTGTGAGGAGTGCGGTCCGGTGATCGTCACTGCTGCCGTGATCTGCGGCAACTGCACTCCGTCCAGGATAATTTTCGGTTTAGCCTGAGGCTTAAATTTGTCGCCCGTGAACTGAATTACCTGATCTTTCTTGGCGGCATTCGACAACAGGATTGCCTCGCGAAGTGAATACGAGCCGCTGTCTTCTCCGTTTTCCGGTGAATTGAAATCGCTGACGGACGTAATTGCCTTTTTGCTGTCATTGTCTTCGACAGTGATCAGGGTGTCATCGTTGCTGATTTCACCGAGGTCACGGTCGCTCGAAACAACTTGCGGCAGTACAGTTACATTCGTGCCGAGTCCACCAGCTTGGGCTGTGATGGCCTGCAGTTCGACCGTAAACAATTCTTCCAGTTCGACGATTTGATCGCCCTTGACCTGAACCGTCAGTGTTGACGTATCTCCTGCCTCGAAGAAATAGTCAATGGCCGTGGCGATGAAACTGGCGTCCGCAATTTCCGCGACGTCAGCCGTGCCTTCTGTTTTCTCGCGGCCAGCCAGGGGTGTGACCCCTGTCGGAACATCACCATCCCGCAGTTGAAACGGGACTACGAATCCGCCTTCAACGCCCGCACCAGCGACTCCGGTAATTGTGACGATAAACAAATGGCTGGCGTCTGTGTTGGTTTCCACGAGTGGGTTCAGATTTGCGTTCGTCCGATTCTGCACAATCAATGTCACTGTGTCGGATGCGTCATTGTCAATGGAAGCCGCTTTCGAATCATCGGCAGCAGTCGCCGTTGAATTCACCTGTGCGACAGGGATCGTCGCTGGAGGGACGACGGTCAATCCAACCGTGTAGTTTTCCACGCCCTCGACGCGGAGATCCTGACGACGGCGAACACTCACGGGCTGAGTCGTCGCATTTGCTGCACCGAAAGTCAGAGCCAGTGTCGCTGTCTGAGCTGT
>JAYSPO010000682.1:0-3906 GCA_043722015.1 Candidatus Kuenenia sp.
CTTTCTGCCGGAAAGGACTTTCGCTGTAAGGCGAACCGTCATGGGTCGCACATCCGCTCCGCATCGCGGCGTGGCCGCGAAGTCCTGCTCGGCAAGCAGAACCTACCGAATTCGGCGACCGCACCGGCCAGCGAATTGGACCGACTCGCGGACAGATCGGATGTATATTAGACTTTCCGTAACGCAAACCGGACTGCGATGTCGCTGTGACGTCTCATGACATTCCAGAAACCTGAAACAAGCTGACCTCCAACGCCATGTCACTTCCAACTTGTCCATCCTGCGGCCAATCCGTTCTTGAAGACGATGCTGTCGATTGCCCATTCTGCGGCGCAGCGATGGATGGTTCCCGAGGTGCAAAAAATACGCCGAAACCGCAGGCTGGACCGGCCAAACATCGACCGGGGGCAAAGCCTGTCGCGTCGCCGCCAGCGGCCACAGCCAGTTCGACTCCTGCGTCGAAGCCGACGAGTCCATCGCCGTCAACTGCCGCGCGTCCGGCCAGTGGACCGACGGGTTCGAGAACCAAAGTGGATGAAGACGATCCGTTTGGAATCGGCAACGCGGCAGCGGCTCAGTCGGCGGTTCAGGCAACCGAAAAACCGGACAAGACACGACTCCACAAAGTCACTTGCCCGATGTGTGAGCAAGTGGGCTTTGTGCCAAAATCCGCCGTCGGAAAATCAATCCGCTGTGCCAATGAAAAGTGCATGGTTCCGATCTTCAAGGCGACGGAATCCGGCGAAAACTCGACCGCACGCAAACCTTCGCGAATGTCCGATGATGCAGCTTCAGCCAGGAAAGCCGCCGAGATCTCTCAACCCGCCAAACGGAATCCGATTCTGATCTATGCGATCGTGGGCGTTGTCGTGCTCGCCTTAACGGCTGGACTTTTAGTGGTCCTGAAAAAGAAACCAGATGAATCTGATTTGCGCGCACCGGTCAATATTCCGCACGGCGAGGATTGGGAATCGGAAGAAGAGGAAGCGATCCGATTGGCGGCCGAAAAGGAAGCCGCCCTGAAAGCTGCGGCGGCAGTTCCGAATCCCAGGGCCCGGGTGACGGCAATGGCAAAGCTGATGATCAGTCTGGCGCGTCAGCCGAATTTGCGTGATAAAGCCTGGGCGCGGCGCATGACTGCCGATCTCTTTCTGCAAACGGATGATGCCACACTCGCCGCTCAGGAACTGAAACAACTGGTCTTTGTGGATCGCGCCAAAGCATTTTATCGAATTGAGCCGCATATTACGCAGTACTGGAAACACTCCGCTGCAGGTAACGCGGAACTCGCGGCGGCATCATTGGCACTGGCGCTTGCGGATCAGAACAGTATACCAAAAACAGGACGCGCAGGGACCGAAGCCGCGCTTTCAATTGCATCGGTGCTGGTCACCGAAGGTAAAGTTGCTGAGGCGCGAGCGCTGATCGCAACGCGTCAGCAGGACACAACCATCACCGCGAATCGTGACATGCTGGCCAGCGTTGCGTGGTTCTGGATCGCGGATCACAATCGTGGAGACGTGATTCCGGTACCGTCGGCTACGGACGTTCTGGTCTGGTCAGAACCATTACAGACAGCTGTCGCGTACGACCTGGCGCTGCATCAGCGCTGGGCGGAAGCGATTGCATGGAGCATCGACAGCGAAAACTCCGGCGTTGTTTCGGAATCGCTCACCGAAGTCGCCACCATTGCCGGTGCCGCCAAGGCTCCCTCTGCAATTTTCGAGCAGATTGCGAAGGCGATCCCGCCGGCCAATCCGGTTGTCGCTGTGCAGGTTCACGCAGCCTTGGCAGCGGCGACAAAAGACGCGATGCAACTGGATGCCGCGATTTCCGCGATGGCCGAATTTCCGGCACCTGCGGCCATGAAGATGCCGACAACACAGGAGATTACTGACAACTACGGTTCCGAACGCAGGAATGAACTCTTGCGGGCTGCGGCAGTGGCCGAAGTTGTCCGCGCCGCTCTGATTTGTGGTGATGCAGAAAAAGCCGGAGCGTCGATGATCCGTCTGCGAGCAGAACTCAATGCCGCAGCACCACCCAATCGCGAAGTTCGCGTCCTGACGCTGGAAGTGGCGCACGACGAATCGGCTGCACGTCGGAGAATTGCCAACGATCTCAAGACAAGCAATTCCAGTCAGGTCGATAAAGCCTTCAAGGAGTATCGCCGACATCTGGTCAGTGACGGAAATCAGTCGGGACTTTTTGTGATTGCCGAAGACCGACGCCTGCGTGCGATTCAACTGCTGTCCCGCATTATCCATGCTGGCGGAGCAACAGTTGTGCAGGCGGCGCTGGCTGATCAGGCCAGTGGCTGGGCCGATGAAATCATGCTCGATGATCTGACCGGTCTGCTGGCTGCGGCCACGTTGCAGTCAAAGCAGACACTGCCGGAAGTGATGCAGCCAGTTCCAGGCTTGAAGATGGACAGCATCGAAGCTGGGCATGCAGCGTTGGTCGCAAGAATTGCCCCCGTGCTGGCCTCGGCCTGGGCAAATCGGGACAAGCAGCTTGCAGGCGCTCTCAAGGCTCTTGAAAATGGCTGCGGCCCGGAACTTCCGGGAATGCGGCAGGCATTTGTGAATGAACTGGTTGCCAGCATGGCCCACGAAACGACGGACCCCGGATATGTGCTCACCGCCATTGGAGCTCTTCAAAACGGCGATTGGAAGGAAGAAGCCTATTTGATTGCCGGGCGCAATTTCGCAGATCGAAACATGGAAGGAGCCGTCGAAAAATGGATCACTGAACAACGACTGCCGGCACTCGAACAAATCACCTTGATGTACGGGATGGCGCAGGTGATCAATGATCGTGGCCACCGATGACGACGGAACTGAAAACACTCAACGCAGACCAAATGCGGAACTGGATTCACCAGCATGTGCCGCTGGCTGATTTTCGCGGCCAACGCGTGCTGATGATTGTGCCGGACAATACCAGAACAGCTCCATTGCCGGTTTTGTTTCCGGCACTTCGCAGTCTGTTGCGCCCCGTGACGAAATCTCTGGATGTGCTGGTGGCGCTGGGCACGCATCCGCCAATGCCGCAGGAGAAAATCCGTGCGATGCTGGGGATTGCGGACGACGATCAGTGCAGTGATGTCGGGTTGTTCAATCATGCGTGGGACAATCCGTCGGAACTCTCGACGATCGGCACTCTGACGGAAGCCGAGACGCGTGAGATTTCCGACGGCGTGCTTTCGATGGAAGTTCCCGTGCAGATCAATCGTCGCATTCATGACTACGACGTGGCGCTGGTCGTTGGCCCGGTGTTCCCGCACGAAGTCGTGGGCTTCAGTGGCGGCAACAAGTATTTTTTCCCCGGCATCTCCGGCCCGGAACTGCTGAACTTCTTCCACTGGCTTGGCGCGCTGATTACCAATGTGGGGATCATCGGCGTGCAGGACACGCCCGTGCGTCGTGTGGTGGATCGAGCGGCAAAGCTGGTGCCGCTGGAACGTCGCTGCCTGGCATTTGTCGTGTCTACGGATGCGACTCCCTATGGCATGTTCTATGGCACACCGGAAGACGCCTGGCGCGGTGCGTCCGAGTTGTCTGGTCGCGTGCATATCAAGCGGCAGGCAAGACCGTATCGACAGGTGCTGTCGTGTGCTCCGCCCATGTATGACGAGCTGTGGGTTGCCGGTAAATGCATGTACAAGCTGGAACCTGTCGTCGCGGACGGTGGCGAATTGATCATTTACGCACCACACATGAAGGAAATCTCCGTCACGCATGGGCCACATATCGAACATGTCGGCTACCACGTTCGCGACTATTTCACGAAGCAATGGGATCAATTCAAGCATTTGCCATGGGGCGTGCTGGCACATTCGACGCATGTCCGCGGAACCGGGACATTCGAAAACGGCATCGAACGGCCCCGTGTGCAGGTGACGGT
>JAYSPO010000683.1:0-6385 GCA_043722015.1 Candidatus Kuenenia sp.
CACCGTTTCTGCGGCCCGTTCTTCCACAGCCGTCATCCAGAATGCTTTCCAGGTCGCTTCTTTGACACTGCTCTTCACGCGATCTGCAGCCCAGCGAAAAAGTTCCCGTCGATGTTCCAGTCGCAGATGCTGCTCGGTCAAACCCGATGTCGCTGCTGACTGATCGAGCACATCGAAGATACCGCTGCCACCGCGCGAGACCACTGACCGTTGTTGTTTTGCTAAAACATCCAGCAGTTGATTGCGAGCGATCCGAAACAGCCATGTGCGGAAACGCCCACGCTGATGATCCGGTCGCCAGCGTCCGACGGCTCGGGCGACCGATATCAGGACATTCTGAACCAGTTCACGAGCATCCGCATCCTGCAACCCGCCGCGGCGAGCAAATCGGTAAACAAACGGCTCGTAAATCGACACGAATTCCCGCCACGCGTCCGCATCGTCCGCTGACGGCAGTCGCAGAATCAGGCTCGCTTTCGTATCTGGTACCCGCGGCATTGAATCCTCCCGTTGCAGGTACACACGCTTGTTGCTGGTGAATCTTTCACGGAATCTGCCAAAAAAGTCGAATTGCGAACTGCCGCGTGTAGTTTACGCAGGATGGACATGAATGTCCCGGCTACGGAAATCGCGCTCACTTGTGAAACGGTGCCATTCTCAGAACAATGCCGCCTTCCATCAGTCAATCTTCGGAGAAAATCATGGCACATAAGCCATCAGTAATCATCAGCGCGTTTGCGGATGAAGCGGCAAATCGGCGTACGGCACTGGAACAAATGACGGCGTTGGCAGCCATCGGAATCCGCAATTACAGCCCGCGATTTATCGACGTGCCGGGTGACGGAAAGATCGAACACGTCACGGAACTCAGCCCGGAAAAGATTGACAAACTGAAGCAGATGCATGCCGAGTACGGTGTTCGCGTCACCAGCATCGGTGCTCGTGTCGGCAAAGTAAAATTGCTCAACGTTGACGACGGATCGCACAACAAGTTCGTGCCGTTCGACGAGTACATGCAGGGTGAAGTCGCGCGCACAATCGCGTGTGCAAAGGCGCTGGACACGAAATTGATTCGAGGGTTTTCATTTTACCATCCGCGCGGCACGAAGCCTGAGCAGCATCTGGACCTGGCCGCAGATCAGATCCGCACGATTACGGAAGCCTGTGCGAAGGAGGGCCTGGTCTACGGTCTTGAAATCGAGCCGAATCTTGTCGGCGAGACGGGGCCGCTGTTGGCGGAACTGGCGAAACGAGTGAATCATCCGTCGATGGTCCTGATCTTTGACGGTGGCAACGTGGCTGCTCAGAATAAGAACGCCGTTCAGGTTTACGAGGAATACCTGGCGACGATTCCCTGGCTGGGCTGGATGCATGTCAAGGACTATCGGATTGATCCGAGTCTGGTCTGGACAGGAGCGGTGGATGAAGATCGCCTGAAGAATTTTGTGCCCTGTACGGACGGTGATTCCGGCCATGAAATGATCTTCCGCGACTTGCGGGAACAACTGCCGATGATTCAGCAGCGTTTGCAGAAACTGGGCATCGAAGGATTCTACCTGGAGGCCGAGCCTCACTTAAAAGGCGGCGGCCAGTTCGGCGGTTTCAGCGGACCTGACGGCATGGGTGTTGCTGTCCGCGCATTGTGTTCGGCGTTGGATTATGCAGGGATTGATTATTCGCTGCGGACGTTTTCCGATATTCGAACGCTGCGGGGATTCTGAGCGAGATTGAACAGGCATTCATCATTCAGTCGTATTTTTGCCGAGCAATATTCTATGACATTTAATTTCGAAAAATCCAGGAGCTATCTCGTTTGTCCGAAGTGTCACAGTGACCTGGTGCCGGATGGCGAATCGCTGGTCTGTACAAATCCGGAAGTGAGACTGCGGTATCCAATTCTGGAAGACATTCCACGCCTGTTGGTGGAAGAAGCGGAAGTGCTGACACCGGAGGCGTGGACCGCCGCAATGCAACGGGCTGGCCGCAGCTAAAGCTGGTACGCCAACAAAAAACCTGTGCCTATTCCAGCTGTCGCTCCGACAGCGATCTTTGGCCACGCGACGGACATGCATGTCCATCCTGCATGCGAACACTCATATTACATCAACGAGAACTGTGCCGGTCGCAATCTTCCTGGCCAATTCTTCTGCATCCAGTGCCAGCAGTGGGCTGATTTCCACCGGCCGATCATCGGAGACTTCACAGCCAGCCGCCGCCAGCCATTCGCGTCCGATACGGGACAATGCGGCCCGGGAGGTATCAGGGGAATCTGCACCATCACGATTCTTGACCGGATTAAATTCCCGCATCCGATTGCCTTCGACAATCAGCGTTCGTTCGGCAATCGGCAAGGCGTCAAAGATGAATCGTTCCAGTTTGATCGCGTTCGGTTTTGCTGGATCGTCCGGTTTGATTGATGCTCCATAATCGTCGATGAAAGCAACGTTCTTGCGAGCGACGTGGAGTGGAAGCTTACCACCGTCTGCTGCCAACTGTTCCAGGAAGTTTCGGTCGAACACATGAATGGCCGTGTTGCCAGCCCAGAAGATCCAGTCTCCTTGAGCATTACAACGCCCCGCCTGTTCGTGCGTGAGTTCGCTGTATTCAACAATTTCGGTGCGCCCGTTGATATCGACCAGGACTCCCATGCGTTCGGTCGGACTGACCTTACGCACTACGTTGGTTGTCAGTTGCGAGCGTTGCTGAGCATGAAATCCGATCAAGGCAGGATCGCAGAGGATCGCTGTCGGGTTATCCACCTGATGATAAAACAGATGCCGAATGTCCTGTTGAGCCAGCAGATCCAACAGGCCGGCATTTGCCATCGCCGCCACCAGGCCGCCGTGTCCATCGGGTGAGAGGGCCAGCTCGCTGCGGCTGGTCATCAGAATGCGTCCGGTGGCAGAATCAAGGGCGGGCAGGCTTCCTTGTTGAAACAGATGCACCGTGTCCTGGCCAAGTTCGAAATACTTATGCTGTTCCAGAAATTCAAAAGTCTCTCGATGAGTCGCGTCACTGGTCATGATGAGCCACGGAATCGTGGCTTGATGCCGTCGCCGTCGTGCCAGAATTTGTTCGGCGAAGATCTGAAACAATGTGCGATCCGATTTTGGACCAATTGGAAACATGCCCTTCGGATGATCAAATCCGAGGCGACTTCCCTGTCCTCCGGCAACCGTAATCACAGCGACACTGCCAGCCTGCAATTCGCGTTCACCGAGCTGCGTTGCCAGCCTCCAGCAATCATTGTCGGCGGCAGTGCGGGCCTGCCGCACGACCTGATCGGGATTCTTTGCCGATTCGATCCGGGCTTTTGCATCCAACGGCGACTCGCCGTTCGTGGATGACCGCCAGATCTGGTTGAGCATCTGCAGATCGGTGCGGCTGATTTGATTCAGCAGCGAGGCGCATTCCGCTCCGGAAAGCTCGTCCCAGAACTGCACCAGGTGCGACTGAGAAGCGTTATTGAGTTGTTCACGAAGGTTTTCAGGAATGGATGTCATGGAGGAAAAAAGGGACGAGCAAAAAAATGTGTCAGGAATCCGCGAGAAAACGGCCTTAACCTGTAGTCGCAAGTTGCGGCGGCGCGGTTGGAATCATACAGAAATCGCCATGTTTCGCTGTATCATACGCCAGCGACTGCTGCTCACAACCACCAAAATCGCCTTGTAACGGCATCCGACCGAACTGGTACCGACTATCGTTTGGGCAGAAAGCGTTCCACTCGCGTGGCGAGTGGCAAGTTGGCCCAACAAATCGAGAACAACCGGCGTATCCTCAGTTCAGGTACCGCCCTGCGCGGATTCCAGCGACTGAATTACCCAGAATGAGAGACTTCCGAGTGTCCGGCGACGCCTCCCAGGATTCCGAATCCCGCAAACCAAAAGATTCCCCAGACGGGGTAGCCGTCTCAGCCAACAGCGTGTTTTCCGACGAACGGGACCTGCCGGACGAATTGCCCGAAGAGGAAGCATTGACGCCGGAAATGGTGGAAGAAGAAGCTGTTCGCGGCGACTTTATGCTTCGCTGGGCGGCGATTTTTCTGGCTGTGCTGTTGGGTTTCACGCAGATCAATGACACCAAGCCGCTCGTGCTGATTCGATCGGGCGACTACATGCGGGCGCATGGACTGCTGCCGCCGCGTACAGACGTTCTTTCGTTGACGGTGGTCGACAAGCCTTCTCCGAATGTGAGCTGGCTTTTTGATCATGTCATCAGTCTCTGTTGGTCAGCGGGCGGTGAGAAAGCACTCACCTTGCTTAAGGTTACGCTTGCCGGACTGGTTGGATACCTGCTCACACACATCTCAATTCGCGGTGTTCCGACATGGTGGAATTCCATCTGCGCGGTGTTTGCCATTGTGGCGTGTTCATCGGATTTTGTGCCGTTGCCGGAACTTGTGACGATGCTTGGCATGACGATCACGATGCGATTTCTGTACCAGCATCGGCTTGGCATGGCATCGGGGCTCCACTGGAAGTTGCCGCTGTTGATCGCAGTTTGGTGCAACTTTGACTCACGCGCATGGGTTGGGGCGTTTGTGGCAGCGATGTACGTGGCTGGAGTGTCTGTCAACCAACGGATCGCGGCCAGAAAGTCAGATGCACACATCGAATCGGAAAGTCCTTCGCCGTGGATAATTGTCGGCCTGAGTGTCGCCGCGTTGTTAGTGAATCCCTTTCCAGGCAACTCACTGCTGGGCTCCGTCACGATGTACTCTGTCGAGTACCCGGCAATGCAGGCGCAGCGTCGCGTGGACATTCCGTCGGCAGCCGTGAATTTCGACGGTCGCGTTGATTATTATTCTGTGTTGAACCCAAGTGCGATTCGGCTGTTCGATCATTCTCAGATTGCCGGTCTGGCTCTCCTGTTAATGGGATTTGTCGTGCTGTTGCTGGCGCGAACACGGCGTGATCTGGGTTTCCTGTTTGCGTTAGTCGGCGTGACCGGCCTGTCGCTGCTCGCAGCGCATGAACTTCCGGCGGCAGCAATCGTGGCGGCAGTCGTTGCCAGCATTTCAGCTCAGGACTGGTATCGTCGTGCGTTCAATCAGCAGTATACGCTGGATTCGAAGGAGTTACTGTTTTCGCGTGGTGGGCGTGCCGTGACTGTGTTGGCATTGGCGGGTCTTGGATTCTGCATCGTGGCATCCCGACTGCCGGGTGCTGCACCACTGGGCTGGGGGTTTGATCACGACACACGCGTGACAATGGATACCATCGCGGCACAACTTAAGGATCTTGATCCGGCGGCAAACATCCTGCACACACGCCTGGAGCAGGGTGATCTGCTGATCTGGAATGGAAGAAAAAGTTTTGTCGACAGTCGCATGTTGCCGTTCGGTCGTCCTGGTGATGCGGATGAACAACCAGAGCTTGCCAGGTCGGTCTTCGCAAAGCATTCCATCCTGCTGACGACACTCTTCCAGCCGACTCCGCCGCCTGAAGATAAGTCACAGGATAAGGCAGAGCAGAAGAAGTACGAAGAGTTGATGCAGGCGAAAATGAAAGTGTCTGAGGATGCTTTGACGGAATTTCACATCACGCACGCGATGACACGATTGGCACCGCCGGGCCAGCCCGACTATCGATCCATGTTCAATCTGGCTCAAACACAGCAGTGGGTTCCGATTAGTATTGAAGCATCGGCGGCCATCCTGGAACGTGTCAACCCGGAAATCCCCGACACGGAACGTGCTGGCCGAGCCCCCAATTGGATAGAGAAAGCGTTTGGCATCGCCGAGAGTGCCCCATCGACGCTGCGGGAATTTGCCCGCGAACCGAATTTTTATGAGAAACATGTGTATCGCGTGCGCCCTTCCGTAGATGAAAATCTTCGCCTGGCAATGCATTACTCCACTCTTTCCGGCCTGCAACCGGAGTCGACAGAACAAGCAATGTCAGCCATTGCCTCTGCGCATCTCACAATCAGGCGGCTGAACCTTGCCCTGGATCAGTCTTCAAGTAATGCCAGGGCATATCGATTGCTGGGATCGGCATATGCCCGTCTGGGAGAACTCGAACAAATGCTCGGAGGGCCGTCGCTGGGAGATCGTTTCAAACGGATGCGTTACTTCCAGGCAGTCATGGCCTATCGGCAGTCTCTGGTCACTGAGCCGAACGATGAAACGGCGTGGGGCGAGCTTTTTAAACTCTATCGCCAACAGAATCGGACAGACATGGCCGGTGACGCAATCGATCACCTGCTACCGCTGCTCGAAGACAAATATCTGGATTCTGAAATCCCACAAATGCAGGCTTACCTTTCCGAACAACAGGGGCTCCGACGCGATTATCGCGACATGATTCGTGACAATCAGAAACGCATGGATGAATTCCTTGAAAAACAAGTAACGCCGGAAGAGGAAGAAGATCGAGTCAGCCAG
>JAYSPO010000684.1:0-2228 GCA_043722015.1 Candidatus Kuenenia sp.
GGTCCGGCCTACAGAATCTCGTGCTGAGAATTGAGCGTGCCAGCCGTCGCCTTACTTGATGACCTGCTTCAGCCCTGCGGCTCTTGCAGCGGATTCCGGGTCTTCAAACGGCAGAGCTCGCAGAAACTGAACCATGTCTTCAATCTGGGATTCGGTCAGATGGCTGGTCACACCGTGTTTATCCCCCGGGTTGGACGTCGTCAGAACATCTTTCAGAGTTGCCGCTTTGCCATGATGAAGATACGGTGCGGAACGATAGAGCCCCAGCAGCGTCGGCGTGTCGTATTTCGGTTCCATGAGTTCCGAAGGATCGTCCTTCCCGGTCCCCACATCATGTCGTACGATCTCCGCCACGGAACGCGGCTGAGAATCTGTCAACATCGGGCCGGAATGGCATGTCGCACATTTTGTCTCGGCGGAGAAAAACAACTGCTGTCCGCGTTGAGCCGATTCACTCAGCCCGTTCTTTGCAAAGGGGCTCAATGCACACTTGTGGGAATTCGTGTACGCTGCCAGGGTATCCAGAGCTTTACTTTTGCCGCTGATGGGTTCGCCCAGAGCATCAGGAATTGGCCTCTTTGCCAAACCCTGGCCCTGCATCAGTAATCCCTGAATCGTGTGTTCAAAATCCTGCACTTCGTCGCGATCCGCCGACCAATGAACAGGATGAGTCCACGACAGACCTGCCAGCGGCTGGGTATTCCTCAGGCCTTCAGGCTGCTGCCATGTGCGTCCGTCGGCATCACCGTCCGGATGACAACTGGAGCAGGAAATCCAGCTCCGGGAGGACATTGGCTGCAGAGCGGTATAGAACAGCTGCTTGCCCAGCAGGAGTTCTTCGCTGAGTGGATTTTTCGTCACAGCGACGCGAGAGATCTCGGTGCCGTCCGGAACCTGCAACACGACAATTTCAAAGTCGAGCGCGTTGTAGATCAGCATTGCTTTGTTGTCAGGAGAAAATCGAATGGCGCGCGGGTTATTTCCGAGTCTCATGCCCTTCTCGTATTCCAGTTCCACATAGTCGTCAGAGAGGATGCGGCAGAGATACATGTCGTTCGTGCCCGCGAACACGACACCCAGTCGTTTTCCGTCGGCCGACACATCGCAGTCCCACGGATTCGCGGTGACGCGTGCGCCCAACAGCGAATCCATCGGCACTCGCATGCGTGTGCCGGCCTTTTCTCCCGTCAGTCTTGCCACTGAAACATAGGGGAAAATAGATCCGTTGCCGTGAGATGCTGTGACCCGCGAGCGAATCTGCGTGAAATACGCCTTCTGGTCATCAGGCGACAACACAACCTGACGAGCCAGATTATCTGTTGAGGCACCGTCCCATGTCTGCTGCACTGTGCCATCAACCGTGGAGATCTTCACAACTTTCGAAGTCAGGTATTCGGTCACCATTAGAAAACTGTCATCGCGACTGATGGCAATACCGCGTGGCATTTGACCGACCTGCCAGGTTGCAGTGACAACACCCGATGCCGGATCGAGCTGAATGACCTGGCCTGGAAATTCCAGCGTCGCATACAGTTTAGTGCCGTCCTGTAAACTGACGACCCCATACGGCTCGTCAAACACTTCGATTTGCCGATCGATCTTTCCGCTATCCGCATCCAGGATGGCAATCGTGTCATCTCCGTACACACAGCAGGCCAGTTGATGCGTCGTGCCGATCCACGCGACCCCTTCCGGATGCGACCCGACGGGGATTTCATGTTGTATTTTCAGTTGTGGCCAACTCAGAATTGTCACGGTGCCGCTGTCACGATTGGAACAGGCAACGTACCGACCGTCACTGCTGAAGTTCATCAGGCCCGCCGAGCGAGTTTGAGCCTGTACGAGAGACGAAAAGCCAGAGATTGACATGGCGATTGCGGTGAGGATCAGGAGTATCTGAAAGCGTTTCATGTTTTTGTGTTTCAGGGATTCCGAGAAGACGATTGGGCATAAAATCCGGTCTGGAAGCACACGGTGCCCCAGAAGTGGGTTCATCAAGCGCTCGATTGTCGCGTGCGGACATCAAGCGTGCAAGCGGCAAGCGACATCAGATCTGGCTCGCTTGCCGGGGTTTCCCCGGCAGCTCATCGGAAGTGGCACCGAAGTTTGCAGAATCTCCCCGGCAGACGCAAACTGCGGTGCCGCCGTATGCTTCTCTTGAATTCAGCGCAATGGTGCTGCTGGGAATTACTCCTTGGTGGAGCCTCAACGAAGTAGGGGAGAGCGAA
>JAYSPO010000685.1:0-10854 GCA_043722015.1 Candidatus Kuenenia sp.
AGTCCAGCGTGGATGAACTGCCGCAGATCTTCAACGTCATCCGGGATGATATGAGCCTCGTCGGGCCCCGCCCAACTTCCTTTAGTGCGAATACTTACACGATGTGGCATACCGAGCGACTGGAAGTCCAGCCGGGCATCACCGGCCTGTGGCAGGTTAGCGGACGTAGCGATGTGGATCTTGACGACCGGTTGCGGATGGACATCGAGTATATCCACAAACGCAGTTTCTGGCTTGATATCAAGCTGATCCTTCGAACAGTCACTGCTGTCGCAAAGTCCAGAGGTGCCCGTTGAGGACGCATCCTGTTCAGGAGTTGTCAGATTCTGACCACGGACAACAACAGCCATAGTGACAGTGCAATCGGATTGTGAGATCCATTTCTGACACACGACACCTGACAACGCATTCCAAACCGTTCCCACGATTTTTCAGAAGTCCGCCAAATGAACACACATCGCATCTGGACAACGGCAGCAGTGTGCTGGTTTTTCGCGTTGTTCAACGTCGAACGGATTTTCCCGGCAGTCAATCTGGCATCGTTTGTGTATGCCCTGGCGACGATAGCGGGAGCATCAATGCTGGCGTTTCCTCCTATTCGCCGGCAACCCTTCGGACTGACCGTTGCGGGTTTCACGATCATGTGGATCGTTGGGAAATGCATACTCGGTTATTCAGTTGACCTCAATGCCCTTCCGATCGTACTCACCGAAGTCGCTTCAATCATTGTCTCTCAGTATCTGTGCCTGAAGGTCGCACAGAACACAGACGAATTTGAGATTGTTTCCGCTCAGTTGCTGGATGTGCTGAGAGCTCATGGCGTCGCCGGCATTCGCGAGTCAGAACCAATGTTCCAGGAAGAGATTCGTCGTGCGCGCAGACACGAGCGGCCACTCAGCTTCTTGTGGCTCAAGCCCGGTGAAATCAAATCAGACGCAATCTCCGGACTGCTGCGAAATCTGGAACGATCGCTGAGTCGTGAATACATGACCGGATGCATCAGCACGATCCTCGACCTCAATACAAAATCGCAGGACCTTGCCGCACGGGTCGGCGATCAGTTTCTGCTTCTGCTTCCTGAAACCGGCGCAGAGCAGGCTCAGGTCATGGGCCGGAGACTGCAGTCCGAGGTGGAACGCCGGTTAGGAGTCACTGCCGAAGTTACAGTCTGTGCTTTCGGCGTAGACGAACTGACTTTGTGCAACGTGCTGGAGCGGATGGAGCGGCAGATCTCCCAGAGCACCGCTCCGGTGAATTCGGAAGTCTTTGAGATTCGTCCCCGTGCATCGCGACCAGCGACCCAGGTCACGCGCCCAGTTTCTCTGTAACGGTGAATGCGGAATGTTCTTTAAGCAATGGCCCTGACCCCGGTTGTGAGTTTTTCTGAATGTTTATCGGAACGCTGAAAAATTTCGCCAGGCAGATTTCGGACGCTCGCGTTTTCGCGCCGGTTGTCCGGAAGGTGGAGGAACGCGATCGAGGGCAGTCACGACTCAGGGTTCTGGCTTATCATCGCGTCGATGTACATCAGCAGGACAGCCCATACTATCCCGGCCTGATCAGCGTGACACCATCGCAGTTTGCCGAACAGATGGAATTCCTTGCAGCGCATTATCACGTCTGCCGAATGGCCGATGTCGTGGCCGCCTCAAAGGGAAAGACACTCCTTCCGGATAATTCTGTGCTTTTGACGTTCGATGACGCAACCATCGATTTTGAAAATCATGCCTGGCCAGTACTCAAATCGCTGGGACTGGCCGCAACCCTGTTTGTTCCCACTGCTTTTCCTGACAATCCAACAATGCATTTTTGGTGGGATGAACTGTACCGCGCTGTTGTTTACTCTTCGGAGAGCTCAATCCTTTCCATGTTGTCAGATTCCGTGCCGTCGATTCATCACACAAAACGCCAGCAGTCGTTTCGGCATATCAAGGAGCATCTGAAATCGATTCCCCACAGTGAAGCTCAACGCCTGATGGCGGAGATCAAGCTGGCTGGTGGAGTTGCTGACCCCGTCGGCAACAATGTTCTGAGCTGGAGCGCATTAAGGCAACTGGATCGGGAAGGCGTGACACTCGCGCCGCACAGTCATACTCATCCCATGTTGAATCAATTGTCCCCTGTGGGGATCAGGAGTGAGGTGACAACTTCACTCAACGTTCTGGAAACGCAAATCGGACATGCGATCCTGCGAACTCTGGCATATCCTGCCGGTGGAGTGAATGACGCCGTAGTGGCCGCCATGGCCACTGAACGATTCGATCTGGCATTTACGACCCGCCGGGGAGTCAATGACCAGGCATTTCTGAATCCATTCCAACTGCGTCGGATTAATGTCGGCTCCGGAACAAGCCTCGCACTCCTGAGACTGCAATTGGCAAATTGGGGCAAATAGTTCGGATTTTCTGATTTTTTTGATTAGTCTGACCGATCCTGACATCCGGAGTATTGTTTCCCGCGCGAAACAGCTACTGGAGTCTCAATGGACAGTCGGAACAACAATGCCGGCTGCAGGCTTTTCGTCTCTTTTCAGGGATGGCGGCTTGCTGCTGTCTCCCCGATTTTATGGATGTGTGTTGCCGGTTGCTATGCGCCGCTGCATTCAGACGGCATTGCTGCCAGAACTCTGCCCGATGACTTCCGGTGGCCGCAGCGAACCTCGGCATCGCGTCTCAATTATTCGAATCTGGTGGGACCGGCACCATCCGTCTATCTGCTGGGGCCGGGCGATCGTCTGGAACTGATGGTCCCCGATCTTATCGCAGTTGGGAACGTGCAGCCGTTTCAGGTCACAGTGCTTGATCATGGCGAAATTCAGCTGCCCCGACTAGGGCCGGTTTCCGTTGGCGGCCTGTCGTTGGCTGAGGCTCAGCAGAAGATTAATGCGGCTCTGGCAGGCGGCCTGCTGCAAAATCCCTGCGCAATGGCCAGCCTGATCGAAAAAGGGACGATCAACGTGCTGGTTCTTGGAGCGGTTAAAGAGCCTGGCGTGCATGCACTGCCGCGTTATGAAAACGATGTGGCTCACGCAATCGCCGCTGCGCAGGGATTCACCGAAACAGCCGCCGATGTCGTCGAAATTCATCGTCGCCAGCAGTTCAGTGCGCTCGGAATGGCGCCGCCTCAGCCGGTCATCCAGACGGCCGGCTTCCAGACGGTATCCGGAGTTCCGGCCGCTCCGCAGGCCACCGCGCCGCAAGGGACTGTAATACCGCCCTCTGGCGCACCCTCGCATTGGCAACCTTATATGGATTATCGCTATGGTGGTCATTCACTTGGAAGAACAGGCGTTCAACAGCCGATCGAAAGTCAGCCGGTGATCGATTACGAAAACTCAGAGGAGTTTCAGGTTGAGATACCGATCATGCGAATTCCGCTCCGCGGTGACTCCTGCCCGGTTAATCCCGACGCTGTCGTCCTCAATGCATCCGACGTTGTGATCGTGCCACAGAAAACTGACAAAGTGTTTTATGTCGTTGGGATGCTGAGCTCACAGAGTCGGATCCGCTTTTCCATGAGTGAACGGGATCGCGAAATCGGAAATGGACTGTTGCTGCCGGACGATCGCGAAATTGACGTCGTGACGGCCGTTGTGATGGCAGGTTACATTGATCCTATTGAATCACCGACCACTGTGACCCTCCACCGGATGGGACAAGATGGTATGCCACTGTTGATCATCGTCGATTTGATCGCTGCACGATCCGATCCGAAGGAAACGGTCATGGTTCAGTCGGGTGATATTATTTACCTCAATCCGGATTCAGCCTGGTACACCCGGAGACTCGTCGATCGCGTGATCGACCGGGCGTTGGGAACAGCCGTTGGACGCTGGCTGACGAACTGAATAGAGACGAGATTAGCTCGGTGACAGGATCGCTCGCAGTTGGCCTGTATCAGTTCCAGCCAGCGCTGGAATACGATACGACGTCCAACCTGTGTCATGAACATCTGCTTGCTGAGCCTCCTGGTATCTTTGAACGGGTGAAGGCAACTGGTGGTTGTATTCGTCCGCCTCATGGCCCGGGAATGGGCATTGCGTTAAATGAAGACTTCATAAAACACACCGCGTCGTCTGAGGCAGCGGCTGAAAATTGAAATCTCCGTTTGAATTCCGATGGATATCTCAGCCTTGAAAATCATGCGATTGAACTCAGACCTGTTTCCAGTCACCTGCTTTGAACAACAGGAATACCACGAGCATCGTATAACGCCGGTGGCCGTCGAGGTGCATCGTGCATCCACTGGAAGAACTGATCGTTACGACTCTGGACAACACGTCACTACGGTCACGCCGACGTCGGCCTGTCCCGCTGTCAGCATGGCGTGGAAGTCAAAGACACCAAACCGATCGCCGGTATCGCCGACTCGTACAGGTTCGATCAAACGATTCAGTTGCACTTTTCTGAGAACACTCGCTGGTACTCTTTCCAAGCAATCATGGTCGCTGTATAAAGAGACGGCTTGGAAAACATTCAGTACGCGATCGGAGAGAATATGAATACGGAAAGCAAGTGCCCGATGATGAGCGCGTCCAGCAGGCACACAGCGGCTGGGGCTCTGTCGAATGGAAATTGGTGGCCGAATCAGTTGAACCTGCAGATGCTCCACCAGCACTCTTCCCTGTCCAATCCGATGGATCAGGAATTCGACTACGCTCAGGAGTTCAACAGCATCGACCTTGAAGTCCTGAAGAAGGACATCTTTGAGTTGATGACAACGTCGCAGGACTGGTGGCCGGCCGACTACGGTCATTATGGGCCATTCTTCATTCGGATGGCGTGGCACAGCGCAGGCACTTACCGCATCGCCGACGGACGTGGCGGCGCTGGTGCCGGCACACTCCGCTTTGCGCCTCTCAACAGTTGGCCCGACAATGGAAACCTCGACAAGGCGCGTCGGTTGCTCTGGCCGATCAAGCAAAAGTACGGCCGGAAACTTTCGTGGGCCGACCTGATGATCTTCACCGGTAACTGTGCTCTGGAATCGATGGGATTCACGACGTTCGGTTTCGCGGGAGGGCGTGAGGATGTCTGGGAACCAGAAGTGGATGTTTACTGGGGACCTGAAAGTCAATGGCTCGGAGATGAACGCTACACCGGCGACAGACAACTGCAGAACCCTCTCGGTGCCGTTCAGATGGGTCTGATCTATGTGAATCCGGAAGGGCCGAACGGCAAGCCGGATCCCGTCGCTGCCGCCAGGGACATTCGGGAAACGTTCGCCCGCATGGCGATGAATGACGAAGAAACCGTGGCGTTGATTGCCGGCGGACACACTTTTGGCAAAGCCCATGGTGCGGCCGATCCAAACCAGTACGTCGGTCCCGAACCTGAAGGTGCCAGCCTCGAAGAGCAAGGCCTCGGCTGGAAGAACAGCTTTGGCACTGGCAATGCCGGCAACACAATTACCAGCGGATTAGAGGGCGCATGGACGACCGAGCCAACGAAGTGGGACAACAACTACTTTGACAACCTGTTCGGCTATGAATGGGTGCAGACGAAAAGCCCGGCCGGCGCGACGCAGTGGACTCCTGCCGATGCATCTGCAGTGGACACCGTGCCGGATGCTCACGATCCGTCGAAGAAGCACGCCCCGATGATGTTCACGACGGACCTCGCCCTGAAAATGGACCCGAACTATGGGCCGATTTCAAAGCGCTTTCACGAGAGCCCCGACCAGTTTGCAGAAGCCTTTGCCAAGGCGTGGTACAAGCTGACGCACCGCGACATGGGGCCCGTCTCTCGGTGTCTCGGCCCATTGGTTCCCGAGGCGCAATTGTGGCAAGACCCGGTTCCCGCTGTGGATCATGAATTGGTTGGGGCGAGCGATATCGCAGACCTCAAGGGCAGGATCCTTGCATCAGGATTGTCCATCTCTCAATTGATCTCGACCGCGTGGGCGTCGGCAGCAACTTTCCGGGGCACCGATAAACGTGGCGGAGCGAACGGGGCGCGTGTTCGCCTCATGCCGCAAAAGGACTGGGAAGTCAACAGTCCGACCGAACTGGCGAAGGTGCTGCCGAAACTTGAAAAAATCCAGACGGACTTCAACAGCGCTCAGTCAAGCGGTAAGAAGGTCTCTCTCGCGGACGTGATCGTACTGGGTGGTTGCGCTGCGGTTGAGGCCGCCGCGAAGAAAGCCGGGCACGACGTGCAGGTTCCCTTCACGCCAGGCCGTGCGGATGCTTCGCAGGAGCAAACCGACGTCAATTCTTTTGCCGCGCTCGAACCGACCGCAGACGGGTTTCGCAACTACTGCACAAAAGGGCAAAACAGACCGGCGGAAGAACTGCTGTTGGATCGAGCGCACCTGCTGACGCTGACTGCACCTGAGATGACGGTTCTCGTCGGCGGCATGCGGGTACTCAATGCAACCGTCGGTCAGTCCGATGTTGGCGTCTTCACCGACCGTCCCGAGACGTTGACCAATGATTTCTTCGTGAACCTGCTCGACATGAATACCGAGTGGAAGAAGCATTCCCAATGTGAGCACGCATTCGAAGGACGCGCTCGTGGGGCGAACAAAGTCAAGTGGACCGGCACCGCCGTCGATCTCGTCTTTGGTTCGAACTCCCAGCTTCGGGCCATCGCGGAAGTCTACGCATGTAACGACTCGCAGCAGGCGTTCGTGCGTGACTTTGTGGCTGCGTGGAACAAGGTGATGAATCTCGATCGCTTCGACCTTGCCCGACAACATCGAAGATAAAGGCTCGTCAGCTCTGTTTGGCGAGCCTTGTTTTTTGCACCGCGTAATCCAAACCGACTGGACCGAATCCATGACAGAGATACGTACAGCAGCGATTACCCTGGGGGGCGCGCCCACCGATTTGGCTGGTCCTGAATTGAAGATCGGTGATGCTGCACCCGACTTCATTCTTCAGAACAATGCCCTGGAGGACGTTACGTTAGATACGTTCGCTGGAAAATCTTTAGTGATTGCGACGATCCCTTCTTTGGACACGCCCATCTGCCACGCTGAAACGAAGAGGTTCAACGAGCAGGCCGGGAAACTCGCGAATACTCAAGTGCTTGTCGTCAGCACGGACCTGCCATTTGGGCAAAAACGCTGGTGCGGCGCTGAGAGCGTAGAGGATGTTGTGACGCTGAGTGCTCATCGTTCAAATGCGTTTGGCGAAACCTGGGGCGTGTTGATTTCAGGTGGACCGTTTGATCAATGCCTGGCCCGCGCTATCTTCGTTATGAACGAGGCGGGAATCCTCACGCACGTAGAATATGTGAAGGAAGTTGGTGAGCACCCGAATTACAATGCGGCTCTGACTGCCGCTCAAGCATAGTTCGTGACCGCATTTCGGTCGTCGAGAATGACCACTGCAAAGGCTGCATGGTTTGCCGGGAGCTATGTCCACTGGACGCCATTTCAACCGTGAAAGAGACAGAAGCATGGTAAGAAAGCTGCTGACCGGAAACGCTGCTGCGGCATGTTGTTCCAGGTTCGCCGCTGTGCGCCGGCTGCGGAGGCCTGACGACGCTGCGGCAGATGCACAAAATCCTTGGTGGGAATTGCGTTCTTGTCAACGCGGCCGGCTGCATGACGCTGATGGCTGCTTTTCCGTATACACGACTCAAATCATCGTGGCTTGCCTGTAATTCCTGGGCCGTCCGCCTGGCCAACGTGGACAGCACGCTGGTGAGAAGACGACTCCTCGCTGTGCAGTAGCTGGCCGAATTGGGCGAACAAATTGAAATGCCATTGGTGGCACGATGTGCGATGATTCGCGACACCGCATCGCGGCAACTGTGGTCCTCGCTGAGAACCTGCGAAAGACCCCCCCGGATCGTGACCTGCGGAGTGAACACGCGGTCGCCGCACATCGCCAAACTCTTGTCTATGAATGAGTGACGCGACGGCTTCCGCAAACGAGAATTGGAACCATCAACTGACTCGGAAACTTCAAACACTGCCCCTTGTGCTAATTGGCCGAGTGAGCATTTTGGCCATCGAGATTCTGAATGCCACCTTCTGCGGAGGCACCGTATTTCACCTGAGTGAACTCGATCCATCCACCATCAATCTCGTGTGGCCAATTGCCTGCAATGAATGTCGTTCCCGGAAGTTTGGCTTCTTTTGGACCATCAAGCAGCCATGTTGCTGCTGTTGATCTTCGGGCAAATGCCGACAGCGGAACAGCAATACGGTCATGCATTGTGATTCTCCCGAGATTCAGTTCCGGAATTGGCAGTTTGCCCAGACCTGACTTACGGCTTCACGATCGTCCGCACCATAACCAGCAAAGACACCCGCTGCCAAACCAGATTGGCTTGACGAAGACAGGCTGATACAAACGCGATCTTCATGCCATTTCGGAATCGCCACGAAATGTTGAGTTTTTATGGAATCCAGACATCCTGGTGAGCGCTCGTCGCTCGCATTGGCGGAATATCGTTCCGTTCAGCGGGCGGTCCTGTGGTTTGGATTGCCCAGGCGTGATCGTTCGATAAACTTCAGTCACCACCACTTGATCGTAACCAAACGGCCATGCCCGGATTCGGCGATGTCAGGGGGTCCGTCGCCTTAAAAAATGAGAAATCTGATGCCAAACGTTGTCGTGATTGATGACGACCGAAGTGTGTGCGAAATGATCCGCAGGTCGTTGGAGAAAATTGACCTGGTGGTAACAACAGTCGCAACAGCCGACGATGGCCTGAATTCCATTCGCAAAGAATCCCCCGATGTGGTGCTTTTGGACATCATGCTGCCTGGAACGTCCGGCCTGGAAGTCTTTCAGAAGATTCGTGACATCGATCGAAAGTTGCCGATCATTTTCATTACGGCAGGAAGTGACAGTTCCACGGCGATTAAGGCCATGCAACTGGGCGGATTTGACTACGTCACAAAGCCACTTGATCTTCCGGCGCTCAATGAACTTGTTGAAAAGGCCATTGAAACGCGTCGGATGATGAATACTCCCGTCGCGCTGCACATGAGCGATGGTAAATTCCCGGATACAGAGTCGTTCGTGGGTCGAAGTCCGGCGATACTGGAAGTCTTCAAATCGATCGGGCGAGTCGCAGCGCAGAATGTTCCGGTGTTGATCCGGGGAGAAAGCGGTACAGGAAAGGAACTTGTCGCCCGAGCGCTTTATCAGAACAGTGCCCGGTCAGGTGAGTGTTTCATGGCAGTAAACTGCGCGGCGTTGCCAGATGCGTTGCTGGAGAGTGAACTCTTTGGACACGAGAAAGGCTCGTTCACAGGTGCCGACAAACAACGCATCGGAAAATTCGAGGCCTGTAACGGAGGCACGATCTTTCTTGACGAAATTGGTGACATGTCGCCGCTGGTACAGGGCAAAGTACTGCGTCTTTTACAACAACAGGAATTCGAACGCGTCGGCGGAAACAAGACGATCAAAACCGATGTTCGAATTATCACAGCCACGAATCTGGACCTTGACCAGATGGTTATCGACGGCGAGTTTCGCCAGGATCTGTTTTATCGATTGAACGGGATTACCATCACTCTGCCGCCACTGCGGAAACGTGGCGACGATGTGTCGCTACTGCTCGAATACTACCTGCGAGTCTGCGCGAAGGAGATGAATCGGCATGATTGCGAGGGCATCTCCCCGGAGGCCCTTGAAATGCTGAAAGCATATTCCTGGCCGGGAAATGTGCGTGAAATGCAGAGTATTGTGCGACAATCACTGCTGAACGCGACGGGACCTGTCATCGTGCCGTCGTTCCTGCCATTGGAGGTGACAAACGCGTCGAGGCCGGAGGCGCCTGAGCTGGCGCCTATCGACAATGCGACCGGCGTTCCGTCTGACGTGGCACCGTTTGTGAATCGCCGCCTCGCAGCAGAATCGAGAAATCTCTATGCAGAGACATTAGAGCAAATGGAGCGATACCTGATCACTCGTGTGCTTCAAGCGACTGAGGGAAATCAAACGAAGGCATCTGAGATTCTGGGTATCACCCGCGGCAAGATCCGCGATCGAGTGAACCTGTTTCAAATTTCGCTGGGCACCACCGTTTCCGTTGAAGAATGATCAAGCGGTGTTGCAAGTCGGCTTAGATTGAGTTGCGAATCTGATTGCACATTAAGAATGTCCAACTGCATACTGATCCAGACTTCGGTCACGGCTGTGTAGGCACAAGACTTCTCTGTAATCCTGTCGATGTAATTCGCAGTTCCGCGATGCGGGCTGCATGTTCTGACAACAATTGCCGTATCCCTCGACCTTTGATTGTGCCTATGACTTTTTCGTAGCACGAATACACATAGTCGTCGATATCCAGCAACCCCTGAATGATTGATGACACAGTCGTTTCGGGTGATTCCCTGACACGATTGACGAATCCGTGAGCGCCGCCGGTCTCGATGCAGATCCGCGAAGTCGATTCGTTGCCGTCGCACCACAGGATGTTTTGAAGGGAGACGGCTTGAATTTGACGCTCCAGCGCCGTGTGTTCAGCAAGGGCAATCAGGCGAACATCTTTAGTTAGACTCGCCGAAGCTCGATACGCATCCCTGCTATCAACATTCAACAGGACCAGCCGCTGCAGGTGCAATACCGTCTCTGGATGCAACCCTCGAGTCCGAAAGGATTCCTGTGAATTCGACGCCATGATCATGATGACTGCTTCCCCTGAAGAACGCCCAACAAACAGTCGCCGGACACGCCGAGGCCAGAAGCACCTCAGGGAGTTACCGGCCAGAAATTGTCCGGTGACTGGCAGCACGACAGTCTTGTTTTCGCTTCTAAGTTTAAGCCGCAGATTGTCAGTGCAATGCTCTCAGTATTCGTCAATTCAGAATGCACAAACCGTGCCACAGGGATATTAGCGGACGGATCTGACAAATAGCTGCATCACAATTCGCCCGGAAAACAGC
>JAYSPO010000686.1:0-3059 GCA_043722015.1 Candidatus Kuenenia sp.
TAACTGTTAGTAGTACGAATGAGGAGCATTCCAATTCGTGTCCATTCGTGTTCATTCGTGGTTCCCGGTCTGGAAAAAGGGCTTCAAACGGCGGACACAAAGAAAACGTTACAGTCAGCAAATTTGAAGCGAGGGGCGTTGCCCACGCGGTGAAACGAATGTGCCATCCTCAACCGCAGGAGCCATGGACAAAGTTACTTCTTTCCCGTATCCGGCAGAACCGGTTGAGCGGGCATTTCGACTGCGTCGCCATGGAGGCGGAATTTGGCGTAGTCAAGCCAGTCTTCGAGTTCTTTTTCGCCGTAGAAGATTTCACGGAACAAATGAAAAATCTGGTGAGCCTCCTCTGTCTTTCCGTCCTTCAGCAGTTGATTTGCCGCTGTCATGCGTGCCGCGATCATCGTGATGCGAGCGGGATCGGACAGCAGGATCTGCTTGCCGGCATCACGTTTTTTCTCAGCGATGATCTTCCAGAATCGCGGCACAGAGATCATATCATCCGACGCATCCGCTTCAGGATCAGCTTTGCTGTCGACAGGTTCCGCGGCAGCGGGTTCCGCAACATCGTCATTTGGTAACGATTCAATCAACGCCTGAAACATTTCCAGTGATTCCAACGCATTGCGGTCGGAATCGGTCGCTGTCCGCATCGCTTTCAGGCACGCTGTTTCGAAGCGATTTCGTCCATCGTCCGGTCGCCGCACGCGCCGATCCAATTGCGCTTCGATCAACGACACTTCGACATCATCCAGCCAACGCCGCATCTCTTCAGCATACTTGCCTTCAGGGAATCTTTCCACATACGGGCGCAGGTAGCGACTGCGCGCGTCAAAGTGAGCGACCGGATCAGCCGTAGACATCGCTGCTTTGGCTTTGATGTACAATGTGTCCTCGCCCGCCGGCAGCGACAGCCACACCCCTGCCCCGATCAACAGTCCCAGAAAGCCCAGCAAGAACCACGTCTTTTCATAAAATTGCGACTGGTCCTTTTTTTTCTTCTTTTTCTTCTTAGTCGTCACATCACCAGTGGCCGGATCGACTGATACGGACACCGAGGCCGAAGCGCCGGCAGACGGCACCGCTTCCTGTGGAACATTCTCAGCGGATTCCGGACCGGATTTCAGAATGTGTTCCAGTTCTGTGTTCACGGCCAGCGCGTCGAAGGGGCGATCATCCTGGTTTTTCTGCAGCAGACGTTCGACGAGTTGATCGAATGCGAGCGGACATTCGACATCTTTTTCATGGAGGTTGTACGGATAGTCATTCAGATGCATCATCAGCATCTCCGCCGGGTTGGCGGTCACGAACGGCGTTTCTCCGACCAGCAATTCGTAGAGCAGACAGCCGGTGGCGTACAGATCCGTTTTACGTGAAATTGGCGCGTTGCCGTGAATCTGTTCGGGAGCCATGTAGGCGTAGGTGCCAACGGTCTTGCCTGCCGCCGTGAGTGCCGTCGCTTCGGTGTCTCGTGCGATCCCGAAGTCACCCAGCTTGATGCGTCCATTCTTTGTGACGAACAGATTTCCCGGCTTGAGGTCGCGATGAATGATGCCCGCATTGTGAGCATGTTCCAGTGCCGATGTCAGTTGCCGACCGACCTGAATCGCCTGATCCCATGTGAGTCGTTTACGCTTTTTCAGAATGTCCTGCAGCGAACCACCATCGACGTACTCCATGGCGTACCAGCGTTCTCCCTGATGAGTCCCGCCGCCGTAGTACTTGACGATATTCGGATGTTTCATCCGCTTCAGGATGCCGATTTCGCGCTCAAATCGAAGCAGCAGTTTTTCGTCATCTGACAACGCCGGTGGCAAAACCTTAAGCGCAACCTGTTTGCCGGATTCAATATGAGTGGCCAGATAAACAATACCCATCCCGCCCGCCCCGATCTGGCGTCCAAGGATGAAAGGTCCGATCCTGCGTTCTGTCATGGCTTCAACTCGGTACTTTTGCTGGACATCCGCACGGGTGAGTACCCCGCCCCGATTTCCGGAAACATGAGCGTGGAATCCGCAGTGTAGCAGCGCGACGGACGACTGTATCAAAGCAGACTGCTAAAATCCCGGCACACTTCGATCGGATTCACGCCGGATTTGAGGTTTGTGGGAGCGGAATTGGAACTTACGGGACAGGAGTGCTCAGAATGAACGGACGAACGTGTTTGTGCCTGGCAGGTTGCCTCGGTTTTCTCGCCGTCTTTTTGGGGGCTTTCGGAGCACACGGTCTGAAGGATACAAAATTTCTGTCAGACAAATACGCGGATCTGCCCCCGAAAATTGTGGCTGGTTACTCCATTCCGGCAAGCTACAAGTACGCTCAGGATTTCGAAACGGGCGTCGAGTATCACATGGTGCATGTGCTGGCGATGCTGGCAACGGGGCTGATGCTGCTGCACCAGCCGTCTCGTTGCCTGAGTCTCGCGGCATGGTGTTTTCTCGGCGGCATCGTCCTGTTTTCCGGCGCGTTGTACGTGCTGGTGATCGGGGGTCCCCGTTGGCTGGGAATTCCATGGGGTATGGTGGCTCCTGTCGGCGGAACTCTGCAGTTGATCGGCTGGCTGGCACTGACGTCCGGTGCGTTCCGAATGAAAGGTACCGCGTGATGATTTCTTCTTACCCATTCGCTTCCACAGTAATGTCCTGCGTCATGATCCTGATCGGACATGAAGCAGTCGCTTTTCAAAGTCAGGCAACAACAGACGTGATCTCCAACCGCTATCAGCGACCGCCGAAAGAAATTACTGACATCCTGGACGTGGGGCCAACACCCGGAATTTCGCTCAGTCCAACTCGTGAATTTCTGCTTTTGATCGAACGCGCGAATTATCCGCCGATCGAAGATCTTGCGGCACCGATGCTGAAACTCGCGGGCCTGCGCATCAATCCGCAGACAAACGGACCGCACCTCGCACCGCGCAGTACAGGTTTGATTCTGCAGATGATCGCGACCGGTGAGCAGCGACGCATCGTTGTTCCGGACGGCGCTAACATCGGATTTCAAGGATGGTCGCCGGACGGAAAGTCACTCGCATTTACCATCACGACGAGCAACGCGATTCA
>JAYSPO010000687.1:0-4273 GCA_043722015.1 Candidatus Kuenenia sp.
GGCTGGTCGTGGAAAACTGTCTCGGTTGATGAGTCTTGAAGGACAAATGCTCATCACGGCGGAGCGTGATGGCTACTTTGGGTTGCGGGCGAAGCCCGCTCCGTGTCTTCCGTGGTTCCCAAATGCGATTCTTTTGACTCCCGACAATTCTGAAACACTAAAATGAACATCCTCTCCATCATCACTTCGCCCGACGCTGCCGTCCGCAATCGATCGCTCGACGCTGCCTGCCTCGGCCTGTCGCTCGACCAATTGCTGCTGGAATGTCAGCAGCTCGACCAATATCGGCGAACCTGCGACAACCTGTATGATCGCGTCCGCTGTCTCTTCTTCCTCTATGCGATTCACCGCTTTCATCTGCCGACTCAGCTTGCCGGCCGTGAAAGCGGACGCATCCCTTACGGCGGCTATGAGCACATGCTCAACCGCCGATATCCGGAAGCTATTGACGTCTTTTTGTCGCGTCTGTTGACTGATGGCCCATCCGTTTCGCTCTCCAGCGCGCTGGGCGAAGCTTATCATCGGCTGGCGTTTCAGACACTGGCGGATCAGGTGCGCAGAAGCGTACGCACTGTCCGCGGCAACCAGTGGATGTTTCGTACCGGGCATCCGGCCGATGTTCCGCTGCGTATCCGTCCCGAGCTGCTGACCATCGACGAAAGTACGAATAGCTATCCGATCCTGCGCGAACGCACGGCGGTGCGCATGGATTTCACGCACAGTGGCTGGAGCGACATCTTCTTCCTCGGTATGGATTACCCTGAAGGTGCGAAGGTCATCAATGCGTCGATTGATCTGGCTGTGCGGGGTCGCCATCAGAAACCTGAACCGCCGATTGACTGCAGTCTGCGCGTCATCGACGAGCCCTTGTTACGACTCATCAGCATTGATCTCGATGCCAAAGTGGAAATCCGCGACATCAATGAAGTCTTCGACTTTGCCCGCGACTACCTTGGCCTCATCAAGGGCGCGGTGATTGCTGCGGGGTTGATTCCACCAGGCATGGAAGGTTGTGGCGGCAGGATCGCAGACGTGTTTTCGCGAATGATCGGGCCGGGCCTGGGCCTGGAAATCACCAGCCGAGTGAACGATATCCCCAAGGGTTCGCGACTCGCTGTTTCGACGAACCTGTTGGGCTCGCTGATCTCGATGTGTATGCGGGCCACCAGCCAGGTTTCCGCATTGACAGGTCAGCTTGAAGAATCCGATCGTCGCATCGTGGCAGCCCGTGCGATTCTGGGTGAATGGATTGGTGGATCAGGCGGCGGTTGGCAGGATTCCGGCGGTGTGTGGCCGGGCATCAAACTGATTCAGGGTTGCACGGCCGGCCCCGATGATCCGGAGTACGGCGTGAGCCGCGGTCGCCTGATGCCGCAACATCATGTGTTCACTCTGAAAGAAATCAGCGACGAAACTCGTCGCGGCTTGCAGGACAGTCTGGTGCTCGTACACGGCGGCATGGCGCAGAACGTCGGGCCGATTCTGGAAATGGTCACGGAAAAATATCTGCTGCGCTGCGAACATGAATGGGCGGCTCGACAGGATGCCATCGGGCTCCTGGAACAGATCACAGCGTCGCTCAGGACGGGCGACATCCCGGGCATCGGCCGCGCGACGCATCGCAATTTTCACGAGCCGTTGCAGGCCATCATTCCGTGGTGCAGCAACGCTTACACCGAACGCCTGATTCAGGAATGCCAGGCGAAGTATGGCCCTCGATTCTACGGGTTCTGGATGCTTGGCGGGATGGCCGGCGGCGGCATGGGATTCATCTTCGATCCGGCGATCCGTACCGAAGCGCAGGGGTGGCTGCAGAGCATGATGCTCGACGTCAAACGCAGCATGGAAGCCAGCGTGCCCTTTGCGATGGACCCCGTGGTTTATGACTTTGCGATCAATGATAACGGCACGTTCGCTGAGCTGCGTCACGACGGAAGTCTCCCGAAGGGCTACTATGCGCTGATGGTTCCGGACTGGCTGCGTCGAGGCCTGCAGCAACTCACACCGATGCTGCGCAGCGAACTGGAACGAGTCGGCAATGCGTGCCGTGATTCCGTCGATGGTGACAATCTGGCGTCGCGACTGATTCAGCGAATTCTGCCTTCCACGTCGAAAGAAGCTCAGCAGTCAGCACGTCTGGAAGATCTGCTGCGCGAAAACGGATTCGATCCGATTGCCCACGAACAACTGCGTGAAGACCTGAGATCCGGTCGCCTGGGAATGTCTCAGAATCGACTGCCGGCATCTGTCACCATCGAGGATGTTTCCCACGAAGACGTCATAGAAGCCCGCCGCGATATACCTGCGACAGCGATTGAACTTGGCCGCGCGGCGATCGCCAATGGCGAAGTCGGTGTGATCTCGCTCGCCGCTGGCGTCGGTAGCCGGTGGACTCAGGGTGCCGGTGTCGTCAAAGCACTGAATCCGTTCTGCAAAATGGGTGGTCAATGGCGTTCGTTTCTGGATATCCACTTCGCGAAGACGCGGCAGGTCGCCAAAGAATTCGGTATCTCTCCGCTGCATGTCGTGTCGTCCGGTTATCTCACCGATCGTCCGATTCGTGACGCGGTCGAGAAGCTCAACGCTGTTTTGCCCGACTCTCCTGGGCGGGATTCCATGTTCCGCGTCTCCCGCGGCGCATCGGTCGGTCTCCGCATGGTTCCGACTCTGCGTGATCTGCAGTTTACATGGGAAGAAGTCGCTCAGCAGGTCCTGGATCAGCAGAAAGAAAAAGTCCGGATCAGTTTGCGGTCCGCATTGATGAACTGGGCTCGTACCGCTGGCGAAGCATCGGACTATACCGACAATCTCGCATCGCAATGTATGCATCCGGTCGGCCATTGGTACGAAGTTCCTAACATGCTGCGAAACGGCACACTGCGACAGATGCTGACGGATCGACCTCAATTGAAATACCTGATGCTGCACAATATCGATACGCTCGGAGCCAACATCGACGCCGGTTGCCTTGGCCTCCACATTCAGTCCAACGCGGATCTGTCGTTCGAAGTCATCAGTCGCCGACTGGAGGACAGAGGCGGCGGATTGGCCAGGGTCGATGGCCGAGTCCGTCTCGTGGAAGGCCTTGCGATGCCGAGAGAAGAAGATGAGTTTCAGTTGTCGTGGTACAACTCACTCACCACATGGATCGACATTGATCGCCTGCTGTCCGTGTTCGGCCTGGACCGGGCAGCTTTGTCGGATCAAAAAGCCGTCGCCGCCGCCATCCGTGACCTCGGCCGTCGCATGCCCACATACATCACGCTCAAGGACGTCAAGAAACGCTGGGGCCACGGACAGGAAGATGTGTTCCCGGTCTCACAGTTCGAAAAACTCTGGGGCGACATGACAGCCCTCTCTGACGTCAACTGTTCATTCCTCGTCGTCCCCACTCTCCGCGGCCAGCAACTCAAAGACCCTGCCCAACTCGACGGCTGGCTGCGCGACGGTTCTGCAGCATATGTGGAAAGCCTGTGCGCATGGTAGGGTGCGTGTAACGCACCGATTTCTTCCACGTCGCGCCCCGATGCCACTTGGCTCCCCATACACACGTGGTGTGTTCGTGATATCGCCGCTGCCAGATACCACGATGGCCTCGACGCTTTTGAGACGCAGTCATGCGTTCCTCATGCCCTCCTGCCTTGAGCCAAGTGGATGTGAACTTTTCCTTGATGGCTTTCCATCGAGATGGATAGTCGCAATCACCGAAAGGCAGCGACCAGAGACAGTGCAGATGATCCGGCAAGACCACAATGGCCGGCATCTCAAACGGCTGATCCAGCAGAATCTCGCGGAACGCATCACCGAGCAATTGGCGAGCCAGCGGCGCCGCAAAAAACGGATGCCGATGACACGTCACGACGGTGAAGAAGTAAGTTCCTCCCGTGACAAACCACCGCCGATAATCGGACATCGGATCCTCCTGTAGGGTGCGTGAAGCGGAGCGCAACGCACCAATATATTTCACCCCCGCGCAACAATGTGGCTTCATTCATGATTCACTCACGTGGTGTGTTTCGCTCCGCTACACACACCCTACGACGGAACTATAAAACACGTCCACTGGATTCGCACTTGTCCGAGGAATACATTTGCAGTGCATACAACTGGAGTTCACTCCCGATTTCTTAGGATCAACCATGGCTGGAACGCTCTTCACCGATGTCAGGATTCTAACCCGCTCGTTGATCCGAAAGTGCTGCTCGACCGCCGCAACGTGCTGGCCGTCATGAAAAACGGTGAGTTCCACCGCAGGCTGACATGAAGAATCACG